>JALSIL010000174.1 GCA_026990095.1 Lysobacterales bacterium | reverse complement strand
TTTATCTTCAATATGCCACAAGAGTTCTAAGCGATAATAATTTCCTTGCGTATTTTCGGTTTTGGCTAAATACTGTTGGTAACGGCGAGAGCCAACCGTGCGGGTTATTTCTAAAGAAGATAAGAAATTTTTAGTTTTCGGGTCAAAGTAATTAAAATAATACTTTCCATTTTTTAAAATAGGTTGAACAGTTATTCCCCAGTAGGTATAGAATTTACCATCAAAATTGCCCTGCACACTTTTTGGATTAGCCTCTTGAGTCATGCTGCTGTGGTAAGTTTTTCTCCAAGAATTAAATTGTTCTTCATGACAATCTTTACATTTTGGGGCTCCTACATAAGTGTTATTATGAAAATCCACCTTAATTAGGGCTGACTTTTGTCCATAAAGTGAGGCAAATAAAAGCAATCCTGCAATTAAAAGTACAATAAGTAACGGAAGGTATTTTTTTGACATAACTCATTATAATTTAATCTCAAGAAAAATGAAATTTCATTATAAAAAAAATGTCTATAGTGTATGATAAGAAGACTTAAAATTATGCAACCATATAACAATAATAAATGAATCTCTCGTTAGCCATTGGGCTTCGGTATACCCGTGCCAAAAAGAAAAATCATTTTATCTCATTTATCTCCTTAATATCTATGGCTGGAATTGCCCTTGGGGTCATGACAGTTATTGTGGTTATTTCGGTAATGAATGGGTTTGACAAAGAGCTCAAAGAGCGAATGCTCGGCTCTGTCGCACATGCGACAGTGTCGTCTTACAATTATGATTATATCCAAGGCTGGGAAAGTGCAATTAAAGTGGCTCAAAATACGCCTGGAGTTGTCAGTGCTTCACCCTATGTTAGTTCTGAGGCGATGTTGCAAGGCGTGAGAACCACGGGAGCATTAATTCAAGGCATCAGTCCGGAATTTGAAAAAACCGTCACAAAAATAGCACAACACATGAAATATGGCAGTTTTGATAATCTCCTAGAAGATCAATGGAATATCATTTTAGGTTTTGACTTGGCTGCAACCTTAGGTACTGGGCCAGGCGACAAGGTGATGGTCTATATTCCTCAATTTAAAACAACAGCAGTAGGTGTTTCGCCACGAATGAGAAAATTCACCGTGGTTGGCATTTTTGAAATGGGTGCCTATGAATACGATTCAAAACTGGCACTGGTGCACTTGTCCAGTGCTCAAAAACTAAAAATTACACGCGGTGGTATTGAAGGCATTCGCATAAAAACCGATGATTTAATGCAAGCGCCCAAGATAGCACGTCAATTGAGTGATAAGCTTGGTGGTTTTTTTAAAGTTAGGGATTGGACACAAGAAAATGCCAGTTTTTATCAAGCTACGCAAACTGAACGCATGGCAATGTTTATTATTTTATCCATGATTATTGCGGTTGCGGCATTCAATATATTATCGACCATGGTCATGTTAGTGACTGATAAAAACAGTGATATTGCCATATTACGAACCTTGGGGATGTCTGGTGGGCAAGTAATGAATATCTTTATGGTAACAGGTGTTATTATTGGTACTATAGGAACCGTAATTGGTATCATTCTTGGTTTGCTAGTGTCTTACAATGTGACCTCAATTATTGCGTGGTTGGAAGATTTTTTCAAAACCGATTTTATGCCATCAGAAGTCTATTATGTTACTGAATTAACGGCAGATATTCATCAAGCCGATGTTATTTCGATTGCAATCGTCGCATTTGGGTTGTCATTTTTAGCAACAATCTATCCTGCTTGGCGAGCCAGTCGCATACAACCAGCCGAGGCTTTGCGCTATGAGTGATGTTATATTAGAATGCCAAAACATTAGCCAACAGTTTCAAGATGGCAAAACAATCATTTCAGTTTTAAATGAAATAAATTTCAGTATTGAACATGGTCAAAGCATTGCTATTATGGGTGCATCTGGAGCAGGAAAGTCGACTTTGTTGCAGCTTTTAGGTGGTTTAGACAACCCAACATCGGGTCGAGTTTTACTTAAGGGCAATGATTTTGCCCAAGTTAGTCAAAAACAACGAGGTTTATTGCGTAATAAGTATTTGGGTTTTATTTACCAATTCCATCATTTGTTGCCTGAGTTTTCTGCACTTGAAAATGTTATGATGCCCTTATTAATTGCCAAGTTATCAAAAAAACAAGCCAAGAAAAAAGCAATGAGTCTATTAAAAGAAGTGGGCCTGGAGCATCGGGTGAAGCATCGACCCGCTCAATTATCCGGTGGAGAAAGGCAAAGAACAGCGATTGCACGTGCAATGGTAACCAACCCATCTTGTATTTTGGCAGATGAACCCACTGGAAATTTAGATGAAACCACGGCAAAAGTGATTACAGATTTAATGCTTGGTTTGAATGAGAAACACAACAACGGCATGATTGTCGTGACTCATGACAAAACTTT
Organism: Lysobacterales bacterium; assembly: GCA_026990095.1. Taxonomy (GTDB): domain Bacteria; phylum Pseudomonadota; class Gammaproteobacteria; order Xanthomonadales; family Marinicellaceae; genus NORP309. The sequence continues at coordinate 20,393 of JALSIL010000174.1, read as the reverse complement.
GGCAGCAAAGATGCAAAAAATATATGAATTAACGGGAGGAAAGCTAGTCCTTCAGTAACTTCAGAAGTGGGGCAAAGGATTTGTCATGTTTTTATACGCACTTAGTTTTTTAGCTGGAACGAGCCAACTGCTCTGGTTGCCACAGCTGCATTTAATTGGACTTTATATCAGTCTATTAATTGTGTTTGTCTGTCTTGTTTATGCACTCTACTCAAAAAAAACAAGGCTTTTTCTCTCTTACTTTATTGTGTTTCTTATTGGTTTTTCCTATGCTTTTGTGGTGGCACAATCAGATAAAAGGCATCAATTGCAAGTTATACCAACCCAATTGGTAACCGTCACTGGTCATGTATGGGAACTTCCTGACGTAACGCCTAAAAAAACAAAGTTCTTGCTAATTGTAGATAACCTCGAGGAGGATTTTCCAATAAGAAAGCTTCTTCTTAACTGGTATGAGACAGAAAATACGATAAAACCTGGACAAGTGTGGCAATTTAAACTAAAAATGAAACCCATCCATGCTTTGTATAACCCAGGGGCTTTTGACTACAGCAAATGGTTGTTTCGTCAGGGAATTGATGCAACGGCAACCATTAAGGAAGGAAAGCTTTTAGAAAAATTTGATAACAGTCTCTACTCATGGGTTAATGCGATTAGAGTTAAGATTGCTGGTGTTATAAAAAAGCACACCGACTCACCACGAGTGGTTTCTTTGCTAACGGCATTAATGATTGGCGATAAGAGTTTAATCTCTTATGAAGATTCTCAATTATTTCAAAACACAGGAACCGCTCATTTAATTGCCATCTCTGGGCTTCATATTGGTTTAATCGCTTTTATTGGATTGTTGATTGGGCGTTTATTGTTCTTCGTTTTTGCGACCCAAGAATGTAATCGTTTCATCTTTGAAGCAATTTTTTCCATTGCTTTTGCTTTTGTTTATGCGGTGTTAGCAGGCTTTTCAATTCCAACCATTAGGGCATTGGTTATGGTGATAGTTTTCGCTTTATCCTATGCTTTTAAATCACAAATATCTCGTTGGCAGGCTTGGTCTATTGCGTTGGTTGCTGTTTTAGTGTTTGATCCATTGAGTGTGCTGGATGCTGGTTTTTGGTTTTCTTTTTCTGCCGTTGCCGTGCTGATGTTTGCTTATTCGGGAAAAATGTTCGAGAAAAATAAATTTTTGGGCTTTATAAAAGCACAATTTGTTATTTTAATTGGTTTAATGCCATTAATGGCCGTTGTTTTCCATCAATTTAATTTACTCACACCCATTGCTAATTTTTTAGTGTTACCGCTGGCTTCGTTGCTGTTGATTCCATTGTTGTTTTTAGCTCTTTTTGCCTCTGTCTTTTCAGACTCTGTGGCTCATTTCCTGTTTTTAACTGTTGAAAAGGCGGCACATTTGTTTTTTTTGATTTTAGATAATTTATCTGAGTTTTCTTATTTTAAAATCACTATGCCCAGTTATAACCCTGTTTATATTCTTGTACTGGTTTTGATGGTGATTGTTTTACTTTTACCGCGTTTGTTTTGGTGGAAGCCAGCGGTCGTGATTTTAGTTGCACCGTTGTTTTTTAGTGCAAGCAATGGTTTAGGGCAGGGTGCTTTTAAAATTCATGTGTTAGATGTTGGACAAGGTTTGTCAATTCTTGTGCAAACCAAAAGCCACAGTCTTGTTTATGATACGGGTGCTAGCTACGAGTCTGGATTTTCTATGGCTAAAGCCGTTGTGCTGCCACTGATGCAAAGTTATGGCATTAACAAGCTGGATACTTTGATTTTATCGCATGCGGATAATGATCACGCAGGTGGTGCAGATGAGATTATTGCAAAATTTAATCCAAAAGTGTTTGATGTCATGGGGCAATTTCAAGCGTGTCAGTACCCGTTATCATGGCAATGGAATGAAGTGAGTTTTGAAGTGCTCAGTCCGCTTGAATTATTGCCTTATTTGGGAAATAATACTTCGTGTGTTTTAAAAATCAGTAGTGACCAGGCATCCGTTTTATTAACTGCAGATATTGAAGAGCCTGTTGAATACCGTTTGTTATCCTTATTTCCCCAAAAGATTATCAGCGACGTGCTAATTGTCCCACACCATGGTAGTAAAACGTCTTCTAGCCAAGAGTTCTTAACTCAAGTAAACCCACGATATGCGATAAATTCATCTGGCTATGCCAACCAATTCCATCACCCAAAACAATTAATCAAAGACCTGTATGAGCAAAGTGGTATAGAATTTTACGACACACAAAAAAGCGGGATGATTAGTGTAAAAGTTAATAAAGAAGGGATTAAAATTACTTCCTACTTAAAGGAAAATCCACATTTTTGGCATGTAAAAGCTAAATAACTTTATAAGCTAACAATGTTTGCCACAAAATCATCCATATCGGCTTGGGTTTTTGTTTCAGTCACACAAATTGACATGACATTGCCCAATTCCGGGTAAAAGCCCGACAGGTCAACCCCTGCAATAATGCCCACTTTAGCCAAGTCATTGATAATTTCTTGAGGTTTTTTTTCTGTTTGAATCACCAGCTCATGAAAATTTGGGCTATTAAATAACACCTTAATACCCGCTTCTTGAAGCTTTTGTTTGAGGTAAGTGCAATTTTGCATACAGGCAGTTGCCACTTGTTTTAAGCCTGTTTCACCCAATAAAGCCATGTAAATAGTTGCACCAGTGACCATAAGCCCTTGATTGGTGCAGATATTTGAAGTGGCTTTAGCACGGCGAATATGTTGTTCTCGGGCTTGGAAAGCGAGGGTGTAGCCGGGCTTATCATCTAAATCCGTTGTTTGCCCAACAATTCGCCCAGGCATATTGCGAATGAATTTTTGCCGTGTTGTCATAAAACCAAAATACGGACCACCAGAAGACAGGGGCACACCTAAGGGTTGACCTTCTCCAACACATATATCCACGCCATCATTACCCCATTGACCAGGAGCTTTAAGCAATGCCAGTGAAGTGGGGTTGACTACAGCAATGGCAAAAGTGTTTTTATCGTGTGCCCAATTAGTTAAGGCATCGACATCTTCAAATACGCCAAAGTGGTTGGGCTGAGGAATAACCAACGCAGTAATGTCTTGGTCATTGTATTGAGCCAGGTTGTCCAATGTGACTGTGCCTGTTGTGCTATCAAAATCAACATCCACTACTTTAATGTTTTGGTTATGAACAATATTATGTAACACTTGTCGGTAAACTGGATTGACCGTTCTTGGAACGAGGATGACTTTAGATTTTGATTTGCGGTTGGCTCGAACTGCCATTAATGCTGCTTCTGCCAATGCCGAAGCACCATCATACATAGATGCATTACTGACTTCCATGCCGGTTAACTTAGCCATCATGCTTTGGAACTCGTAGATAACTTGCAACGAGCCTTGAGAAACCTCGGCTTGATACGGTGTATACGCTGTATAAAATTCTCCGCGAGTGGCAAGTTGCCAAATAGCCGCAGGGATATGGTGTTCGTAAGCACCACCCCCAGCAAAACATTTGAGAGAATGATCTACGCGTGATTTATCTTTTATAAAACGCGAAACCTGCATCTCATTCATTTGCGAAGGGACATGCGTTAAGCCTTCAATAAGTAATTCTTTTGGAATTTCATCAAATAAATCGGCAATTTTTTCAACGCCAATGGCATCAAGCATGGTTTTTATGTCATCACTGGTATGTGGAATAAATGGCATGGTATTCTCTAATTAAAATTTTTAGTACAGCTTGTCGCTATGCAAGCAAAAAAATAAAAGCAATTCTGGCTCGGATTGAGTCAGTAAAGTTTTACTCTTCGTCTTCAATGGAGTTGCGGTATTCTTCTGCGGTCATTAAATCTTTTAATTCGTTGGCATCATCAATCGACATTTCAAAAATCCAGCCATCATCATAGGGATTTTCATTAATGAGTTCGGGTGCATCTTCCAATGCGTCATTTACGGCAACAACAGTGCCTGTTAATGGTGTATAAATATCTGATGCCGTTTTAACGGATTCAACCACACCGCATTCATCACCAATCGCATAAGTATCTTCTTCAGGCAATTCAACAAAAACTATATCACCCAAAGCATTTTGGGCATGTTCGGTAATACCAATGCGGACATTGCCATTGTCTAAGACTTCAATCCACTCATGGGATTCTACGTATTTAAAATTATCAGGTACATAACTCATAACAGTTCTCTTTTTTATTTTTTAAATTAATACTTTACCATTGCGTACAAACGGTAATTTTATACACTTAACATTTAACTCTTTTTTACGAATCTTAACTTTGACATTTTCACCCATGTTTTTGTCAACAATCGCCATACCAATAGCAACCTGAGCAGAAGGTGAAAATGAACCACTGGTGATTATACCAGTTAAACCATTTTCATCAACCAACTCTTGATTATGACGTAAAATTCCGCGTTCGCCTAAAACCACACCAATCATCTTTTTAGTGATTCCTTTGTCTCTTTGTGTTGATAGTGCATCGGCTCCAATAAAATTAAAATCCTCTTTTCGAACAGTCCAACCAAGACCGCATTCTAGAGGTGTGATTTCCTCGTTCATGTCTTGTCCGTACAAATGCATACCAGCTTCTAAGCGTAAGGTATCACGTGCACCTAGACCGCAGGGTTTGACATCTGCTTGCAATAATTTATTCCATAACTCAATAACAAGCTCTTGCGGAACCAAAATTTCAACACCATCCTCACCGGTATAACCCGTACGACCGATAAAGTAATCGGTTTCATCAAGGCAGGAGAATTTTTTTAAAGAAGCCAGTTTTTTAGAAATATCCGAAGGTAAAACCTCAAGACAAGCCTCAATTGCATGAGGACCTTGAACTGCAAGCATAGCCACTTTTGGACGTTCGGTAATGCTTGCATCAAAGGCATTAATTTGTTTTTCAAACCAAGCGAGGTCTTTTTCTCGTGTGCCTGCATTAACAACAATTCGGTAATTGTTATCCGCGCGTTTGTAAGTGATTAAATCATCTATAATTCCGCCTGATTCATTTAACATTGTGCTGTACAGTGCTTTGCCATCACCTAATTTACGAACATCATTAGCAAGAATTTTTAGAAGGAATTTTTCAGATTCTGGCCCGACTAAATCAACAATAGTCATGTGTGAAACATCAAACATGCCTTTGTCTTGGCGGACGGCATGGTGTTCTTCGATTTGAGAACCGTAATTAATTGGCATATCCCAACCGCCAAAATCAACCATTTTTGCGCCTGCATCAAGATGCGCTTGGTGTAAATGAGTTTTTTTCATTGCTCTGCCTTGCTAATAGGAAATTGCGTGAACTATACTAAAAGTCAATGCGATAAACAAACAAAAAGGATAAATTATGGGTAATAGATTAAGTGCGATAATGACTAAAACAGGAGATGATGGCACAACAGGGTTGGCGGGCAATAAAAGAGTATCAAAAGCCGATGAAATTATCGCCGCAATTGGAGCCGTTGATGAGTTTAATAGTGCCATTGGCATGGCAAGAGTCGTGTGTCCTAATAAAGAATTAGATCAAGAATTAAATCAATTGCAACACAACTTATTTAATGTCGGTGGTGATTTATGTCTTGAAGGTTCGACTTTAATTTTGCAAAAAGAAATAAATGAAATTGAAAGCCTTATAGAAAAATATAACACTCAGTTGCCACCGCTAAAAAACTTTATCTTGCCAACGGGCAGCGAATTAACTGCACGGATTCATATGGCACGCAGTATTTGTCGCCGTGCCGAACGGGAATTGGTAGCTGCTATTCAAATTCATGAGTTTAATCCTTTGGTATTGGCTTTTCTTAACCGCTTGTCGGATTGGTTGTTTGTTGTGGCTCGGTTTACAGATGAAACCAATGAGGAGTTATGGTGTTAACTGTCTCTTAATGTTCTGTTTATTTCAAAGTTATTTTTGGATTTTTTGGTAACACCAGTGCCATGGTTCGTAGCTTATGCCTGTGCTGTTGTTTTTTGGGTAAGTCATGAAAAAGCCATATTTATTGGCGTTTAGTTGTAACCAGTCAAAGGCCTTGGATTGGTCAAATTTTTCATCTAAAATCGCTCCATTTGGAACACCTATGTCGATGGCACATCCTGTGTGGTGTTCGCTGAAACCTGGCAGAGTGTTGACTTTGAGTATTTCTTCTAGGCTTATGCCTTTGTTTAACTTGTTTTGAATCAATTGTCTTTGGTAATCGTAACTGCGATAGGCTGAGATGATTTTTAAATTCACAGCATCTTTTTTTGCGGCTTTCTTCATCTTTTTCCATGCTTTCTTTGCTTTTGGCTGCAAGTAAACATCGCGACCAAACATGTCTTTTTTGCACATTTTTAATCGCTTAGCTTCGGCAAATAAGGGCAAACAATAGTCTGTCGTATCGCATAAGTCTTTGTTGTAATTTTTGATGTATTGCTCTAGGTCTTTTTTATTCATGTTATTTTGTGAATATTTTGTTCCCAGTTTTTGCCATTAAAGTTTTTGACTTTTATTTTGTATTTTGAAAAATCATCAAGACAGCGAGCATTAATGCTCCAACTATCAGGGTGAGAGCGAGGTTGATAGAAAGATTTAATGCCACAAATTTTACAAAAATAATGTTTGGCAATCTTTTTGTTAAACTGGTAATTGTTGAGTTTGTTGAAGTTGCCAAGTAATTTCACATCAGCTTTTGGGATGATTAGGTGTAGGTAAGCTGTTTTTTCGCACATGCTGCAATTGCATGAAGTGATTGTTGTTTGTTCCAAACATTGATTGAGCTTGACTTCAAAACGAATCAATTGGCAATGGCATCCACCTGTGTAAAGAAAAGAATTCATGCCTAAATCATACAAATTTTGTGCTATTGTTCAATCATAAGTTATCAATTAGGTTAAAAATATGCGATAATTCCGCGGCTTTACTGTTGGGAATTATTATGTGCTTCTTTACGCATATTTTTAAGTGTTCCCGATACAATTTATTTGGAGAATAACAATGAGTTTTTTTATATCTGATGCTGTGGCACAAACAGCAGCCGGTGCTGCCCCTCAGGGTGGTTTGTTAAGTTTTTTACCTTTGATTTTGATTTTTGGTGTGATGTACTTTTTGATGATTCGTCCACAACAAAAGAAAATGAAAGAGCACCAAGCGATGGTCAATGCTTTGGGCAAAGGCGATGAAGTCACCACTAATGGTGGAATCTTAGGGAAGATAGTTTCTTTAGATGATTCATTCGTAACTGTTGAAATTGCACCAAACGTCACTATAAAGCTACAACGTGTTGCTATTTCGGCGGTTATGCCAAAGGGCACAATCAAAGCAATCAAATAAATATAATTAAACTTTAGGATTTAATATGAACCAATATCCACTATGGAAAAACCTACTAATTGTTTTTGTTTTAGCAATTGGTGTGTTTTATGCCTTGCCTAATATTTATGGGCGAAGTGCTGTGGTGCAAACCAGTGCGCTCAAAGAACAAGCCGTTAATGAAGACTTGATAAAAACAATAAGTGATAAACTTCAAGTGGCAGGTATTGAAAAATTTTCAACTGCCATCGAAAACAACACCGTTATCACCAAGTTTGAAACTTTGGATGATCAGTTTAAAGCCAAAGAAATCCTTGATGGATTATCAGGTTATAAATCTGCGTTAAATCTAAAACCTGACGTGCCTAAATGGTTAAGTGATGCTGGTGGCAAAGCCATGACTTTGGGTTTGGACTTGCGTGGCGGTGTTTATTTTTTGATGGAAGTGGACATGAAAGAGGCACTGGCAAGTAAAAGGAGTCAAATTCGTGGTGATGTGACACAGATTTTAAAAAAGGCCAAGGTTTCAAAGAAAAGTTTAAAATGGAATAAAGACCGGTTAACAATTAAGTTTAAATCCAAAGAGATGTCTGATAAAGCTTTTGATTTATTGCGTAAACAAATCAATGAAGTGAATTTTAAACAGCGTAGCATTGATGGAGTAGAGGCTATAGTCGGCACTATTCGTCAAAAAGCCATTGACGACATAAAAACCAATGCCTTAGAACAAAACATCTCAACTATTCGTAGTCGTGTTAATGAGTATGGTGTCGCTGAACCCATCGTTCAAAGACAAGGCTCTGAGCGTATAGTTGTGCAATTGCCAGGCGTGCAAGACTCAACTGAAATTAAGGAAACTTTGGGCTCGGTTGCAACCTTAGAATACCGTGCGGTTAATATGGATCCTGCTCATAACGCTTATGAAATTATGCAAACAGGAAAGCACCCTCCATTAGGTTATAGACTTTATAAAGACCAAGATGGTCGTCCAGTATTATTAAGCAAAAGAACCATTGTTACCGGAGATCAGTTGATCGGAGCAACCTCAGGAAATGATCAACAATCAGGTCGTCCTATGGTATCTGTGCGTTTGAATAATATTGGTGCCAAGCGCATGTTGGATTTTACCAAGGATAATGTTGGCAATAACATGGCAGTTGTCTTTAAAGACCGTGTTTTGGTTGGTAAAGAAAAGGTTATTGATGAAGACACGGGAGTTGTCACCACACGCAATATTTATAAACCGCGTGAAACAGTTATTAGTAATGCCGTTATAAATGGTGTATTTAGTGATAGGTTTCAAACTACAGGTCTAGAATCACCAAAGTTTGCATCAAAACTGGCTTTGCAATTACGTTCGGGTTCATTGGCAGCACCTGTGGATATTGTTCATGAGAAAACCATTGGTCCTTCTTTAGGTAAAGAAAATATCGAAAAGGGTTTCTTGTCTGTTTTGGTTGGCTTTGTCGCTGTTTTATTATTTATGTTAGTTTATTATAAAATGTTTGGTCTTGTGGCTAATATTGCACTGGGCTTTAATGTTGTGTTGATTGTTGCTGTGTTATCCATGGTCGGAGCAACCTTAACTTTGCCGGGTATTGCTGGTATCGTATTAACCGTTGGTATGGCAGTGGATGCCAATGTTTTGATATTTGAGCGGATTAAAGAAGAAATGCGGACAGGAACTCCACCTAAATTAGCAATTAATGCTGGTTATGAAAAAGCCTTATCAACCATTGCAGATGCCAATATAACCACATTTATTGCAGCTATTGTCTTGTTTGCTTTCGGAACAGGACCGATTAAGGGTTTTGCAGTAACCTTAAGTATCGGTATTATGACTTCAATGTTTACCGCTATCATGGTTTCACGAGCGATTGTGAATAAAATCTATGGTGGTAAAGCTAAACTTAAATCACTTTCAATATAAGGAGAAGAACATGAATTTATTAGGAAATGTAAAATTTGATTTCATGGGCAAAAGAAAGTTTGCCTTAATCTTTTCACTTGTATTAATTGCTATTTCAATCGGTTCGATTGTAACGCGCGGTTTAAACTTTGGCTTGGATTTTACTGGTGGAACCTCGGTAGTGGTTAATTTTGATAAGATTGTTGAGCTTGATGCTATTCGTGATGCATTAAAGAGCAATGATTTTATTGATGCCTCGGTGCAAAATTTTGGGTCAGCTAAATCCGTGCAAATAAAATTCCAAACAGCCAATGGGGACGAATCCACTAAATTAGTCAATCAATTAAAGCATATTGTCACCTCACTTGATTCCAAAGCCTTAGTTGGAAAAGGAGATTTTATTGGCTCGCAAGTTGGTGATGAGCTAGTCGAGCAAGGTTCTTTGGCTATTTTATATGCCATTATGGGAATTTTGTTATACGTTACCATGCGATTTGAGTGGCGTTTTTCATTGGGAGCTGTCATTGCCTTGGTGCATGATGTTACTATTACGGTTGGCGTTTTTTCGATTACTCAGATGGAATTCGATTTAACTATCTTAGCCGCTTTATTGGCGGTTATCGGTTATTCACTGAATGATACGATTGTGGTGTTTGATCGGGTAAGGGAAAATTTTCTGGCACTGCGTAAAAAAACACCCGCCGAAGTTTTTAATGTATCCATTAATCAGACTATATCACGGACAATTATTACCTCTTCGACAACCATTTTAGTATTGGTTGCTTTATTTGTTCTTGGTGGAGCGATGATACATGGTTTTGCCTTTGCTTTGATTGTCGGCATAGTCATTGGAACGTACTCATCCATATTTGTAGCCAGTACAGCAACATTAACTTTAGGCATTTCGCGTAAAGACTTGATACCTGTAGAGAAAGAAGGGGCTAACTTGGATCACATTCCTTAGAAAATTACATAATATTTGAGGTTATTAAGGGCAATTAGCATGTGTGAGTTGCCCTTTTTTTATTGTTTATTAGAGACCTTTGCATAACTATATGGCGAAAGAAAAAATAGAGAAAATTTGCCAGATTGAGTTAAAAATTGAAGTTAGTAACCAGTTATTGGCGAGATTTTTAGCGAAAAGCTGGTGAATTTAATCATTTTTTACTCGTCACTATAATTATGCAAAGGTCTCTATTAAACTGTTTACTATGAAAATTTGGTCAAAAATTCAATCCTTGTTGCAAAGCAAGCATAAACTGTATTTATTAACCGTTGTGCAATCTAAAGGCAGTGCACCGGGTCGAGTAGGATTTAAAATGATTGTCAATGATGATGGTCAATTGTTTGGTTCAATCGGTGGTGGCTTAATGGAATATAATATGGTTGAAAAAGCAAAACAAATGCTCAAAGATGGCATTGTTAAGCATTTTACCACTGAACAAATCCATAAAGGAGGCTCTTCGGCAAGTTCTGGCATGATTTGTTCTGGTTCGCAAGTTATTGCATTTAATTACCTTTGCCCAAATGATTTTCCATTAATCAACTCAATACGGCAAACAAAGCAGCATTTAAAGCTAGCGGACAGTGGGATTTTATTAGTGCCATCAAGCAAAAAAAGTGATTTCAAGCAAATAAGCCCAAGTCATTGGTCGTATACAGAGTCGATTATAAGCAAGCCTATTGCTCATGTGTTTGGAGCAGGGCATGTAAGCGTCCCCACTTCTCAATTATTAACACAAGTGGGATTTGATGTGTTTTTGTATGATAACCGTTATGGAATTAATACATTTAAAAACAATCAGGAGGTCTATTCAAAACGTATTATTGATTATAAAAAGGTTTTAGAAGAAGTGGAAATCAAATCTACGGATTATATTTTGTTAATGACTCATAAATTTACCGAAGATAGGCTTCTTTTGTCTCAATTGCTGACAATCAAACACCATTATCTTGGTGTTTTGGGCAGTGATAATAAAATTAAAGTTATGTTTGATGCGTTGAGGGAGCAGGGATTTAGCCAAAATGATTTAGAAAAAACTTACGCCCCGATTGGATTAAATATCAACAGCCAAACACCAGAGGAAATAGCCGTGAGTATAGTAGCTGAAGTGATAAAATTTAAAAATCGTTAACTATTTTTTTTTCGGTCAAGCACTAACCATCACATTGTGCAATAATTTCATTTAAAGCATTTTTGTTTAACTCACCTAAATATTGTCTTGACTCTTTATTGTTGCAATCAAATTTTGTTAACACTATTTTATATAATTCTTCAGCATTATTATACATGCCACGTTTTCTGAAAACATTGGCAGCTGCCAACTTATCAGCCATTTCAAATTTTTGTTCTTGCGTTAATTGTTCATTAGTGACTTCAATTTTTTCTTGCATAGACCACCAAACACCAATACCAACAATCCCAAAGATAATAATGGCTGATAACACATAAATTAATGCTTTATTGGATTTTGTTCGTGCTTGTGAAATGGGTATAAAGCCTTGGGTTGTATGCGAATGACTTCTGTCTAAACGCTGTATCCATTTTTTTATGATGGCATTGAGTTGCTCTGCATTCTGGAAGCGGTCATCGGGATTTTTTGCCAATAATTTATCTAAAATAGGTTGCAATGCGGATTTTTCTTCTGGGAGCTTTGGTGGTGGCTCGTGGACGTGTGCATAACTCACAGCAAAAGTATCTTCGCCTTCAAAGAGTTTTTTTCCCATAAGCATTTCATACATGACCACACCTAAGGCATAAAGGTCAGAGCGTTCATCAATATCTTGACCCAATGCACGTTCTGGGCTCATGTAGTGAGGCGTGCCGACTACGGCTCCTATGCGAGTAAATTCGCTCGTTTGTCCTTGGGCTTTAGCAATACCAAAGTCAAGTAACACGGCTTGTCCTTCTTCATTAAACATGATGTTTTCAGGCTTAATGTCTCGGTGCAGGGTTTTTCTTTTGTGTGAATGTGCTAGAGCACTACTCATTTCATCCATGATTTTCAAGACCTCTCGGTCTTCAAGTGTGTGGTTGCTAAGTTTGTCTTTTAAATCACCACCTGGGAGTATTTCCATTGCCAAAAAGTAATTTTTATCGACAACACCACAGGCGTAAACAGTAACTATGTTTGGGTGGTTAAATTGAGCAACCGTGTCGCCTTCTCGTTTTAAATCTTCAAGGATTTTTGGGTCAGTGCTGCTAGGGGAAACAATTTTAATAGCGACTTGTCGTTTTGGTTGGAGTTGCTCACCTAAGTAAACAACTGCCATACCGCCTTGTCCTATTTTTTTAATGACTGTGAAATTTGGTATTTGCAATAATTGTTCTGGCACTTTTTTACTCATCAATCCCGATAATTTATTCTAACCTGAAAAATAGCTAAATGAAAAATTTGATAGAGATAATATTGATATTTTATGGTTTTTTGTTTCTGTACCAGAAATATTATCAAAATCACCAAACGCGTGCTAAGATTGCTGCACTATGAGTTTATATTTAAAAATACATGTTTAACTACTTTGACAACGATAAAGAAACCATGCGTAAGGTCGATACGGCATGGTTGCGAATGGAGTCTCCTTCAAACTTAATGATGATTACTGGTTTGATGTTTCTTGATAACTTACCGGATTATGCTGTCTTTCTAGATATGATTGAAAAAAACTTTTTAAGTTATCGAAGGTTTAAACAAAAAGCGGTTATCGCTACATCAGGAACTTATTGGCAGGACGATGAGTTTTTTGATATAAAGGGACATGTCAGGCGGGTTGCTTTGCCAGGAAAGGCTGATTATGCCGAGTTGCAAGATTTTGTTAGTGACCTTGCATCAACGCCACTGGATAAAGCCAAACCCTTGTGGCAATTTCATATTGTTGAAAATTATGACAAAGGACCTGTATTGGTCAGTCGTATTCACCATTGTTATGCTGATGGCATTGCCTTGATTCAAGTTTTGCTTTCCATGACCAGTTCGAGTCGAAAAAATAGCTTGAATCTATCTCCTGATAGTAATAATAAAGAATACCATCGCAAACTTGGCGTACTCAAGTCAGTGATTAATCCCGCCAAGAAACAATTTGCTAACTCGTTGAAAATGGCAAACCAAATAAAGTCTATTGGCTTTGAAGCACTGCAAAACCCCGCATTATTGGAAAAAGGCGTCAGCGAAATTGCAGATATTGGTTTAGAGTTATTTAATGCCTTAACCTTGCCTGATGATCCCGAAACCGTATTTAAATCCAAACTAAGTGTTAGGAAAAATGCAGCGTGGGCTGATTCAATAGAATTATCTGATGTAAAAGCCATTGCTTATGCCACAGGCACGACGGTTAATGATGTGCTTATTTCGAATTTAGCAGGAGCTTTGCGTGAATACATGCTCAAAGTGGGAGAGAACCCCGATGAAATTATTATAAATGCGACGGTTCCTGTTAATTTACGTCCTTTAGAACACGCTAAAAACCTTGGAAATCATTTTGGACTGGTTTTTTTGAAGTTACCAATATTTGAAAGTAATCCACTAAGAAGATTGGAATTTATTCATCAAGAAATGAATGAATTGAAAAAATCCAAACAAGCCATTGTCTCATTTGGACTATTAAGTGCCATAGGTATGGCTCCTGCAAAAGTGCAAAATCTGTTGTTAGACCAATTTTCAAAGAAAGCAACAACGGTATTAACCAATGTTCCAGGTCCGCAAGTACCACTTTATATAACTGGGGCGGAGGTTAAGAAAATTATGTTTTGGGTTCCTCAAAATGGCACCATCGGAATGGGAATTAGCATTTTATCCTACAATGGCAAGGTGGAGTTTGGTTTGATTGTAGATAAAAATCTAATTTCTGACCCTCAAAACGTGATTAAAGAGTTTCCTAATCAGTTTGAGGTTTTGACCGAGTGCATGATGATGCATCCTTGGGATGGACAAGTGCATGCAGATATACTTGAATAACCCAAATCCCGATAGTGAAAACGGTAACAAAAACTTAATCGGCATCTAAGCCTGTCATGCCCATGATGTTATAACCTGCATCCACATAAGTGATTTCACCTGTAATACCTTTTGCCCAATCAGAACACATAAAAGTGGCTGCATTGGCAACATCTTCTTGTGAGACGGTTGTGCGAAGAGGTGATTTTTCAGCAACATGGTCGAGCATTTTCTTAAAGTTTCCAATACCAGATGCCGCTAAAGTTTTAATCGGTCCTGCTGATATGCCATTAACACGCGTGCCTTCTGCACCTAATGAATAGGCCATGTATCGAACATTGGCCTCTAATGCGGCTTTGGCAACGCCCATAACATTATAATTACTCATGGCTTTAACCGCACCAAGATAACTTAATGTCAGCATTGAGCCTTTGCGTCCTTTCATCATTGAGCGTCCTGCTTTGGCAAGTGCTGCAAAGGAATAGGAGCTAATATCCATGGCAATATGGTAGCCTTCACGGGTTAAATTTTGTAAATAATCGCCTTGCAATAACTCGCGTGGAGCAAAACCCACAGAGTGAACAATGATGTCTACTCCATCCCAATGTTTTGCCAATTCAGTAAATACATTTTGAATTTCTTCATCACTGGCAACATCACACGGTAACATAATGTTCGAGCCTGTAATGGCTGCAATTTTTTCTACGCGTTTGAGAAGTTTTTCATTTTGATAAGTGTAAGCAATTTCTGCACCTTCACGGTGAAAGGCTTCAGCAATTGACCACGCAATTGAACGGTTGCTGGCAACGCCAACAATTAAGGCTTTTTTGCCTGATAGTAAACCCATAGTTGTCCCCTAATAAGTTCGGATTATTAAAGAGTGTAATAATACGTTAGTTACGAATGAATTTCATTAAAAAAATCTTTGTAATGAAATATTAATCCGCATTGTTAATATTTGACATTATCCACTGTCTGTTTTCATCACCATAAACCATAAAATAAGGGTTTAATAGGCCTTCTTTGGTGTTATACATTAATGTTTGGTTGTCTAAAGTGACCACTCGACCGCCTGCTTGTTCAACAATGCATTGAGCGGCTGCCGTATCCCACTCACTGGTTAATCCAAGTCTTGGGTACAAATCGGCTTTGCCTTCAGCCACTAAGCAAAACTTGAGTGAACTTCCCATCGAGACTAATTCATGATTCCCTAGTTTTTTTAAATAATCAATCACATCTTGTGACATGTGCGAGCGAGAACCAACGATAATTGGTTTTTTTCGAGCTGGTTTTTTTGTGTGAATTTGAGTTCTGTTTTCTTTTTCTTTTTTAAAAGCGCCATAACCTTTAACGGCACTGTAGGTTATGTCTTGGACGGGAACATAAACAACCGATAGAATAGAGTGACCCTTTTCAATTAAAGCAATATTGACGGTAAATTCACCATTGTGCTTGATAAACTCTTTGGTGCCATCTAAGGGATCGACCAACCAATATTTGCTCCATTTTTTACGAATGGAATAGGGAATGTCTGCCGATTCTTCGGATAAAATAGGCACATCTGGTGTGATTTTCTGTAACGCCGACACAATGATGTTGTGAGCGGCAAGATCGGCTTTGGTTAGTGGAGAGTTATCCGATTTAATTTCGACACCAAAATCAGTTGATTGGTAAATTTCTAAAATTGCATGCCCTGCTTCTACCGCAGTTTGCTCAATTTTTGCTAATAAATCAATCACTTCAATAATGCCAATGCTTGTTCGTAAGAAGCAAGGTTTCCTGCCAATACAGATGAAGTTTCTAGGTCAATGTCTTTGCCTGAGATATCCGTCATCATGCCACCAGCTTCTTTGACGATAACGCTTAAAGCGGCAATATCTAAAATATTTAAGTCAGACTCAATGACAAGTTCTAACTTGCCAGCCGCCAATAAATGGTAATGGTAAAAATCGCCATAACCACGTGTTTTATGGCAAAGGCACATGACTTGACGTAATTTTTCCCAGTTTTCAGCCGATTGTGCAAAAGATTTTAAATTCCCAGTTGAATAACAACTGTCCTCAGGTTTAATAAATTCACTGATTTGTATGGCTTTATCATCAATAAAGGCCCCTAACCCTTTTGCAGCCCAAGCTGTTTCATTAAAGAGAGGTGCATGGGAAACACCAACGATAACTTCACTGTTGTGCATTAATGCAATTTGAGTGGAGAAAAATCCGTATTCGCGCACAAAGCTTTTGGTGCCATCAATTGGGTCAACCAACCACAAAAACTCTGAATCCGTATTGGATTTACCTGTTTCTTCACCATAAAAGCCAAAATCAGGAAATTGTGCAGCCAAAACTTGCTTGATTACTTGTTCGCACTCAATGTCGGCTTGAGTGACAGGTGTTAAATCTGCTTTTATTGTTGTGGCAGGTGCGCATTTGTAATAACGTTTAATTATTTGTTCTGCTGATTTTGCTGCGCGTTTGGCTGTTGTAATACAGCTTGTTAAAAAGGCTTGGTTTATTTCTCTAGTCATTCGATGTTCTGCCATATATGTCTTCGAATCTTTCGATATCGTCTTCGCCAAAATAATCGCCGCATTGGACTTCAATTAAGGCAATGTCGTTATCAGTTGGATTCTCTAAACGGTGTAACGTGTCTTTGGGGATGTAGGTGGATTGGTTGTTTTTTAAAATAAATTCATCATCGCCAACACGTACTTTTGCCTCGCCATTGACCATCGTCCAATGTTCTGAGCGTCTTTGGTGTTTCTGCAAGGATAAAACTTGTCCAGGTTTGACCGTTAGTCGTTTGACTTTGCAATCGGGTTCGTCTTCTAAAATAGTGTAGTTTCCCCAAGGACGGTGAACAGTTTGGTGGTAAATAGCGGCATCGTGGTTGTTGGATTTCAAAAATTGCACCACGTCTTTTACCCCTTGAGAGCGGTCTTTGTGGGCAACTAAGACGGCGTCTTTGGTATCCACTATCGTCAGATTATCAACACCAACAGCGGCAACGATTCGATCACCACTGCGGATATAACAATCATTGGATTCGATGGCAATGGCTTTGCCCTCAATGCGATTACCATATTCGTCAGGATCAGCTAATCCAGCCATAGAATTCCATGAGCCAATATCATTCCAATCAAATTTTGAGTCCACCACAGCACGTTTTTTCGCGTGTTCCATAACAGCATAATCTATGGAAATATCTGGCATGGCTGCAAAACTATTGGTATCAAACTCTATGGCTGATTGTTGGATGTTTTTTGTTGCAAAACATTCTTGAGCAGCACTTAAGACATCAGGCGAGGTCGTTTGCATTTCATCAAGTAAAGTTTTGGCACTTAAGGCAAACATGCCTGAGTTCCAAGTGTAATTTCCTGAAGAGACATAATCTTTTGCCGTTTGCAGGTCGGGTTTTTCCTTAAACTCGTCAATAAGTGCGGCATCATATCCTTCAATGCGTTGACCAGCTTTGATGTAACCGTAACCTGTTTCTGGTGAGGTTGGGTGGATACCAAAAGTGGCAATAAATCCTTGCTCGGCAAGTTTTGCCCCTTCTTTTACGGCTGTTTTAAAGGCTTCTTTGTCTTTAATCAAGTGGTCTGATGGCATAACAAGCATAACCGCGTCTTCGCCAAAACGTTGTTTTACCTCAAGTGCAGCCAAGGCAATGGCAGGAGCGGTATTTCTTCCCATTGGTTCAAGCATAAAAATTTGTTTGTGCATTTCACTCATTGCCACTTTGCTGTACATATCGCGGCAGATAAAATAATAATCACGCGATGTCACTGTCATAACAGTGCCATCATCAGAAACATCTAAGGCTCGTTCAAAGGTGAGTTCGGCTAATGTGCTACCATTGGCGAGTTTCATAAAAGGTTTTGGGTAAGCTCTACGTGAAACAGGCCACAAACGCGTGCCTGCTCCTCCAGATAAAATGACTGGAATTAATTTCAATTTAATCTCCTAAGGTTTTGCATGCAAAGTTGTAAAGAAGTTTGCCAATTTGGCATTTTGATGCCAAGTGTTTGGTTGAGTTTTGAACAATCTAACACCGAATAACTTGGGCGTTTTGCTCGTGTTGGGTATTTATCCGTGGTAATGCCATGAACCATGGGCTTGTTGTCAATAAGCAACATGTGCTCGGCATTTGAAAATATCTTTCGAGCAAAATTACACCACGTTGTTTTGCCAGAAGAGGTCATGTGATAAAGGCCATCTTGTGGGTTTTTCATGGCTAATGCGGTGGCTAATGCAATCGAACTGGCAGAAGTTGGGGAGCCGTATTGATCGTCAACAACATTAAGTTCTTGGTGTTCTTTGGCTAAATTGAGCATGGTTTTCATAAAGTTTTTGCCACGATAAGAATAAACCCAAGCGGTTCTAAAAATCATGTGTTGGCAGCCAGAATCTAAAATAGCCAACTCACCTAAAAGCTTGGTGTTGGCGTAAATGCCTTGTGGGTCACATTCATCTTCTTCTCTCCATGGCGTATCTTTATTACCAGAAAAAACATAGTCTGTTGAATAGTGTACCAATAAACCCTCATTAATAACAGAATATTTGGCAAAAATGGCAGGTGCATCGGCATTGATGCGTTGCGCTAGGCTGTGGTTGCCTTCTGCGTCATCTACAGCAGTATAAGCTGCGGCATTAACGATTATATTTGGATTAATGGCATTGAGTTTCTTTTCAATGTCACTCGAATCGGCAATATTTAATGCCAAAGTTGGCATGCCACCCACTTCATAACCTTTGCTAGTGGTGGGAATGACTTCTCCGATAAATTGCAGCGTACGCCACAATTCATAACCTACTTGTCCGCTTGCACCTGTTAATAAGATTTTCATGGCATAAATACAGGTAGCTTGTTGCTTGGAATATCGCTTAGTCTTAGTGCACTTGCATCTTTTGCAGATAAAGAAGGGTGGCTAATTGGCCACTCAATGCCGATGCTTGCATCATTCCAAATCAAGGAGGTTTCATCTTTTGGTGAATACAGGTTGGTGCACATATAAGAAAATATAGCCGTTTCGGATAAAACACAAAAACCATGGGCAAAACCTTCGGGAATATAAAATTGCTTGTGGTTATCGCCTGTTAATATTTCAGCATGCCACTGCCCAAAAGTAGGGGAACCTTGGCGAATATCAACCGCAACATCAAAGACCTCACCTGTTAATATCTGCACCAGTTTTCCTTGTGGATTTGGGTTTTGAAAATGCAACCCCCGCAAAACCCCTTTGGCAGATTTGGAAAGGTTGGATTGAACGAAAGTAACATCGAGTCCAACTTCTTTGTAACGTTGTTGATTCCATGTTTCCATAAAAAAACCGCGTTCATCACCAAAGACTTGAGGCTCAAACACCATGGCTCCAGAGAGTTTTGTTTGGGTTACTTTCATGAACTTTCTTCAACCAAGCTTAACAAATATTGACCATAACCATTTTTACTGATGGGTTGAGCTAAGTGAGTGACGTCATCGGCAGTTATCCAATCTGCTTTAAAAGCAATCTCTTCTGGGCAAGCTATTTTAATGCCCTGACGTTTCTCGATGGTGGCAATAAAATTACTGGCATCGGTCAATGAATCATGCGTGCCTGTATCCAGCCAAGCATAACCACGACCCATTAATTCCACCATTAATTCATCTTGTTGCAGATAGACTTTGTTCAAATCGGTAATTTCTAGTTCTCCACGAGGAGAGGGTTTGAGGTTTTTGGCAATATCACAGGCTTGGTTGTCGTAAAAATACAACCCAGTAACTGCATAATTTGAGCGTGGCTTTTTAGGTTTTTCTTCTAAATCTATGACTTTTCCTGACTCATCAAATTCTGCCACACCATAACGCTCAGGGTCTGTAACTCGATAGCCAAAGACGGTTGCGCCAGTTGTTCGATCATCGGCTTTGTTTAATAAATCAACCATACCCGAACCGTGGTAAATATTGTCACCTAGGATTAAGCACGAAGGGTGATTGTCTACAAATTTTTCACCGATTAAATAAGCTTGAGCCAAACCACCTGGATCTGGTTGCGCTGCATAGGTGATATTGATTCCCCATTGCGAGCCATCACCGAGCAACTTTTGAAACAAGGCTTGTTCATGCGGTGTATTAATGATTAAAATGTCACGAATACCAGCCAGCATGAGTGTTGTTAGCGGATAATAAATCATCGGCTTGTCGTAAATCGGTAATAATTGCTTACTGATGGAATGCGTTAATGGGTATAAACGCGTACCAGAACCACCA
>JALSIL010000173.1 GCA_026990095.1 Lysobacterales bacterium | reverse complement strand
AATAATGCCACATCTATTAACAGCATAATAAAAGTGCCTAAAAAATGAAAACGCGTATAAATATTTCGTTCAATCCAGTCATTGGGCGTGCCTTTGCCGTATTTGTCTAGGGTTTCTTTGTTTTTACGTTCTTTGGTATAGAGTTCGACACCAGAATAAAGGACAGTTTTAATGCCATAGTACTGTGGAGAATGTGGGTCGTCTTGTGTTTCGCATTTGGCGTGGTGTTTACGATGAATGGCAACCCAATCTTTGGTTAGCATGCCTGTTGTTAGCCATAAGTGCAGGCGAAAGAAGTGACGAATAATTGGGTGCAATTGCAATCCACGATGCGTTTGATCGCGGTGTAAATACAGTGTAACGGCTAAAATGGTGATTTGAGTGACGATTAATAAGGTGATAATAAGTTGAAGTAGGGAAAAATTGAGTATGCCTTGCTGTAAAAACGTTAAAATATTCATAAATTTATGGTTATTTATATTAAAAGCGATACTATAATATCTTTTACTCCATGAGTCGAGAACTAATCGCGTACTTAAGCGTATGGAAAATACCAGATTAACCGTTAAAAATATTTCGTTTGCTTTCAATAATCACCTCATTTTAGATCAGGTGAGCTTTGATGTGTCGTCAATGCAAGCGATTACTGTATTAGGACCCAATGGCGCAGGTAAATCAACCTTGTTAAAAATAATGTCTGCGAGCCTATTTGCGACTGATGGGGCGATTGAATTTATGGGAAAAAATAGTCTGTTGCAACGCCAAGCTTATTTGCAATTAATTGGTTACATGCCCGAGACTTCCTTGCTTATGCCAGAGTTAACGGTAAAGGAGCAGTTGCAATTAATTGCTACTCTTAAAAAAGTTGTATTCAACGATGAGTTAATCGAACAATGCCAGCTTCAAGAAGTTGTCAATAAGCGGTGCAAAGGCTTGTCTTTGGGTTATAAACAGCGTCTTAATTTAGCGGCAGCCTTGATTAATAAGCCCAAATTATTGATTATGGATGAGCCCTTAAATGGTTTGGATCCGCACCTTATTATTGATTTTCGCCGTATTATTCAAAAATTCAAGCTAGAGACTATTGTTATTATGTCAACTCATTATTTAGCAGAAGCACAAATGGTCAGTGACCGTGTGCTGATTATGCAACAAGGCAAGCTACTGGATGATGTGATCCTGCAAGATGGTACAGATTTGGAAGAACTCTACTTGCAGCATACCCGCAAAGGATTGCTGTTATGAGTTTGTTTCAATCTGAAATAAAGTACTATTTACGTTCTCCAATTATTTGGTTGATATTGTGTTTGGTTGCCTTTTTAAGTGCTTGGTCATTTTTGCTTTCTATTGAGTTATTTACTGCTTTGCAAGTAAAATTTGCCGGCATGAGTGATGCGCCGACAATTACTCAAGGGATTTTGACGCCATTTATTTCATCTCAAGCGAAGATTTTGCTTTTTATTACTTCGATAATTGGAGGTTTGAGCTATGCCCGTTTAAGTCACAATAACGGCTGGTCGTTAATGCATTTGGCACAACAATCGGAATTTAAAATTATTTGGCAAAAATACTTGGCATTAATAATGGTTTGTTTTCTTTTTATATTACCAGCATTATTAGCAGTCATTAGTTTAACCTTTATCAGCAGCTGTCCGTGGATGCCAATTGTGGCGATGTGTTTTGGTTTGCTGTTTTTGATGTTTTGGATGGTTGCTTTAACGATGATGATTTCGAGTTTTCTTAGCAATTCTGGTTTTGCCATTTTACTTTCGTTGATGGTGTTGATGGCTTTGTTATTAGTAACTCAAAGCGGATTAGGTGCCGAGTGGGGTAAAAATTATTTGCAAATAATCTCTCCCTTTTATCATTTTTTTCAGTTCAGTAAAAACCAAATTCCCATCGCTTCATTGATTTATTTTATTTTTGGAATAGCCTTGTTTTTGTTGGCGATTCGGGTAAGGATAATGCATAAGAGGTATGTTTTATGAGTTTTCGTATTCTAAAAATATATTCTGTTGTGTTGGTATTTGCTTTATTGCTAGTGATTGTCTTTGGTGTGCTTGAAAAACAAAACGGTGTTTTCGTGATTGATAAAACATCGGGATTATCCGCTAAAACTGTGCATTTACTCCAACAAATTAAACAACAAAAGCCAGTAAAATTTACCATTTTTAGTCGTGAAAATTCAGTAATTGCCACTAAAATAAAAAGTTTTCTTTTGCCTTATAAAAAGGTAAATAAATTCATGCTTATTGAGTTTCTTGATCCCAACCAACACCCAAGTGAGGTGAAAGAAAACTCCATCACCATGCAAGGAGAAATGGTGCTTTCTTATCAGGATGGTAGTCAATTAAAAAGGATAAATATAACCGAATTATCCGAATCAGCCATCAGCAATGCACTTTTAAGGTTGCAAAATCAAAGCGATGAATGGGTGGTTTTCGCTGAACGTTATGGCATGAAAACCATTGGCGATGAGTCTAATACAGGTTTATCTCAGTTATTGACTCATTTGAAAAAAAGTGGATTTAATATTGCCCGTATGCCATTGGATAAAAGCCTAGTCTTGCCCGATAATGTGAAATTATTAGTATTGGCAAATCCAGTTGATGTATTAAAAAGCCCACTAGTTGATTATCTTATTGGGTTAATGGAATCAGGAGTCAGTATTCTATGGCTCGATGACATCAATAGCAATCAAGTTCAGTTAGAGTTGGCTCTGGGCATTTTTTCAGGCAATGAAATAACTATTTCTGAGGGTAAAGACAGCAGCTATTTATCGGATTTTCCTATTCATGCCATTACTGAGAATTTTAATCAACCGATTTTTATTGCTCAGGCTAAGGAAATTGTTCTTGATGAGGCAATACCTTTTATTTTAGCTCAAAACAACACTACCATCGCTGTGGCTCAACAGTTGCCTAACAGTCGACTAGTCGTTGTTGGCGACAGTGATTTTATCAGCAATCAGTACCTAAATTCTGTTGCCAATAAAAGCATGATTGAACGCATCGTTGATTGGTTGTTATACCACGATAATCGCATTAATATTCCAGTACAGATAAATAAAAACACACAATTAGTTTTAACCCAAATGCAGTTAGTTGTTTTAAGTGTGGTTTTTCTGTTATTAATTCCATTGATTATATTATCTATCGCAATTTATGTATGGAGAAAGAACCGTGCCCAGTCATGAATACTGGATGTCGCAAGCTATAGACTGCGCTAAACAAGCTGAATTAATTGGTGAAGTGCCTGTTGGCGCGATTATTGTTAAAGAAAATCAAATTATCGGCAGGGGTTACAATCAAGTCATTAGCCAAAGTGATGCATCGGCGCATGCTGAAATTCAAGCCATAAAAAATACAGGAAAAAGCCTTAATAATTACCGCTTAGTTGATACCACATTATACGTCACACTTGAACCTTGTATGATGTGTGTGGGTGCAATCGTTCATGCACGAATTAAACAGGTGGTATTTGGTGCTTACGACAAGAAAACTGGCATGGCGGGGACTTGTGAAAATTGTTTTGATAAACCCTACCACAACCACCAAGTAGAGATACTCGGTGGTGTTTTAGAGCAAGAGTGTGCTCAATTATTGCAGAATTTTTTTAAAACACGACGAAAGGCAAAGAAACATCAATAATGCGGCGGTGTCTCATCTGTAGGGTTGGTTTGTTGCCAATTCTGTGACTCGTCATCAATTTTTTTATCCAATAATTGAATTTGTCTTGTTAATTTGTCTAACATTTTTTGTTGCGAAACAATGACATCATTGAGT
>JALSIL010000172.1 GCA_026990095.1 Lysobacterales bacterium | reverse complement strand
TATAAATCAAAATACACTGATAAACCTACCAACCATAGCACCTCATTCTTCTACTGTGGTATCGCATGAAATCACCTTGGACCCTGCGATCAGTTGTTTGAACATTCTTGGGATTGAAGCTTCTTTGCAATACGACACCATTAATACAAATCACAACTTTGAGCTCCTAACGGCAGCAGATAAAAACACCAACCCAACTGAATTTACCGAAGGGGCTGAAAACTCGGAACATTCAATGACAATAATAACAGGTCTTGGTAGTTCGGCATGGAAACGGGTTTCAAACACATCAAACAATGGAAACTCCAGCTGGTTCACCACAAATGAAAGCACTTATTCTGATAAGTCGCTTTTATCGCCTTGGTTAGTCATGAACTCTGGCGGCAATACATTAAGTTTTGCTTTAAAATATAAAACCGAAGGCGACATTACCCAACGTTGGGATGGAGCGGTTCTTGAAATTCGAGAAAAAGGTGGCTTATGGCAGGACATTGGGCATTTAAGTTCCGTGCCTTATGATGGCCAGCTATTTACCAACAATACCGCCTCCGCACGCCGAGCATGGTCAGGAGACCGCAACACGTGGCGCAATGCGGTGGTAGATTTATCCAACAATTATCAAGGCAAAACCATACAATTTCGGTTTAGAATGATTTCTGATACCAGTGCTGCCGAAATAGGATTTTGGGTTGATGATATAAAAATGACAAATGTTATTTGGGATGACAAAGAAGCCTGTGATGAAAACATCAACCAAGGACACAAATTACCTGCTCCAGGTTTCTGGTACGACAGAAGTAAAGATGGTCACGGTTTTGTTATTGAACCCATAGGAAGAGACAATCTGTATTTCACAGTATTCTACACTTATGATGATTCAGGCAAGCCCGAATGGTACACCTCTTTATCAAACTTAGAAAATGGCGTTCTTAATGTTAATTTTGATACTGGAACATTACAAAAATTCATTTACGATTATTCCATCGACCCAACCACGGGGCAAGCCAATGTTCTTGACCCTACAATTACCGATGGACGTTTATCAATTGATTTCAATTCTGACTCTGTTTCAACTAGCAGTGCATGCCTAGATGGAGTCACTGGACGACCACAAGATTTAATTGCCTTAGCCAAATGGAAACTCAATAGTCAACAAGGCCAATGGTGTATTGAACCCATCATTGGTGAAACCAATAAAGGCTTTCCAGATGTCGCTGGCAATTGGTACGGTGGAGTTGATGATTCAGGCTGGGGTATTTCTTTTGCCATTGCCAAAAAGGTCCTCGTTGCAACACTTTATTATTACGACCAAACAGGTCAACCACGTTGGGCAATTGGACAACAAGATAATTTTGAAATGGGTCAAGAAATCACTATCCCAATGAGTGAAGTCAGTGGATTTGGTCGATTAGATGCAGCGATTGAAACAACCAGAACTCCAGCTGGCACAATCACTGCAACCATCAACAACCATTTGGGAAACATTAGTATTGATGGAAATTCCACTATTGATGTTGAATACCAAGGCATTGAAGGTGGGCAATGGATAAGAAACAATGTACCAATTACCATTATAACTAAACCTCACGATTAACATCATGTGCGATTATGGCAAAAAAAATCTGGATTCTATTTTTTAGTCTATTTTCACTACTCGGGATTGTTCTTTTTTTAAACCCAAAAGAGCCATCCCTATCAAGCAAGTCATGTGTGCTGAAATTGCTTGCTGATAATGCTATTGAAAATAGTGCAGTCGTTGAACACGGTAATCAAATCATTTTAAAAGGTTCAGTTGATAAACAAACAAGATATAAAATTAACAATTTATCTTTTGAAACCTGTGGAACTATCAAAATCATTGATGGCTTAGTTTTAAACGAAAACAACACAAAGCACCAATCTTGGTTACAATTTGAGGTTGATGACGTTAACGAACTCGTCTCAATCCATGGAAAAGTCAAAAATCAAAAGCAAATGAAGGAAGTACTCGCTCTCTTTAAAGAAAATTTCCCAAATAAAACGATAGCTCATGATCTTGAAATAGATGTCTTAATTAATCGCAAAAACTCAATAATCAGCCATTTAACGTATTTACTTCCGTCAATAAAACCCATAAAGGTGGCTCAAATAAATTTAACAGAAAACTCCATTAAACTCAAAGGGTTGGTGCGAGACAGAAAAAGACAAGATGATGTCATGAACACTCTTAATTTAATTTTTGCCAACGAAGTGAAAATCGAAAACAATCTTGAAACAGTTATAAAAGACAAAACTCCCATCAAATCTTTAGAATTTGACCTACCACCAATACCCTTACCTGAAAAAAAACCAAATCAATAATGGCTCTAAGCAAATGTTAACTTTCATTAACTCACTTGACTTTTTAACAGGACAAGTGGATTATTATACAAGTTAAACCATTAGAGATTACTAACATGGGCAAGAAAACACTTATATTGTTGGGTATTGCAGGATTTATTATAATATTTATTTTATGCACATGGTTGCATGTACGCTCAATCGAACAAGAGATTGCTGCTTGTTCTCAGGATATTTTAAATAAGGCAGGACTTACACAGCTAACTGCACAAACCCAAAATAGAGGGCGTGATGTTATAATTCTTGGCACAGTTGAGTCTAAACAACTTAAAGAAAAGGCTTTGAATTCACTCCAAAATCAATGCCACATGACAGGTCTTGAAAATCAAATTCAAATTGTCAAACCCAAACCCACAAAAGGGGCGCATGTTAGTATTTTATTTAATGAAAATAATGAGTTAGTTAAATTCGTAGGAACAACAGCAAAAGAAACTATTGAAACTAACTTTGGATTTTTACTGGATAAATTTAAACGGGCACAGAACTTTAATCTATCCATTAACAGCAATAAAGACATTATACCAGCCGATTATCATCGCTACCTATCCGCATTATTGCCGCATTTAAATAAAATCAATGCTGCCGATATTAGTTTTGAGGGTCAAATCATCACTTTAAAAGGACAGGTAGCGAGTGAACTAATTAAAAACCAAATCTCACACCAGCTTCAAAACACATTAGGCAATGATGCCAAAGTTGAAAATTTATTAATTGTCAAAGACAACAACACTCAACAATCAAATAACATAGTTATCCAACAACC
Organism: Lysobacterales bacterium; assembly: GCA_026990095.1. GTDB lineage: Bacteria > Pseudomonadota > Gammaproteobacteria > Xanthomonadales > Marinicellaceae > NORP309. Next base: position 644 of record JALSIL010000172.1, on the reverse strand, counting down.
GCTGGATGCCAATCAGTGCCAACAAGACTTATCCAATCTTCTCAAACAATCAAAAGTGCAGTTTAATTCGGGCAGTGCGAAAATCTTAGCAGGCAGTTTTGATTTATTAAACCATTTAGCCCAAACAACAAAAGCCTGCCAAGGTGTGACTGTAGAAATCATCGGTCATACGGATAAATCTGGCAATGAAATCAGCAACATTAAACTCAGTAAGGCGCGAGCGCTGGCTGTTGCCAATTACTTATTCAAACAAGGGGTTAAAGGTGGAAAACTAACAGGTAAAGGAGTTGGCTCATCTCAACCCATTGCCACCAATGAAACAAAACAAGGGCGAATGCAGAATCGCCGAATCGAATTTAAAGTACATTCTCTAAATGGAGTAAAAAAATGAATTATTTATTGAGTCAAATTTTCTTATGCTTATTAGCCGCTTTTATTTTAGGGGCAATAATTGGTTGGTTGTGGAGAAATCTAAGTTGTAAAAGACACAGGGGTGAAATTTTATTGTTAAAACAACAATTAAGAGATTGTCAAAATAAAAAACCAGAAGTCAAAACAATAATTAAAGAAGTGGCTGTTGCTTCACAAATTACAGAAGTCCCACACACTAGAGAAACCCCTGTTGAAGAAGTAAAAAATGAGAC
>JALSIL010000171.1 GCA_026990095.1 Lysobacterales bacterium | reverse complement strand
CCAAATCATGAGTCGCAACCAACAACGCCTGGACTTAAATGTGACTAATCTAAAAGGAAAATCCAAAACCCTCCTCACAGAAACAAGCGATACATGGCTTAATCTGCACGATGATTTGCATTTTTTAAAAGACAAAACCTTTATTTGGGCATCTGAACGTGATGGTTTTAAGCATTTATACCATTACAGCAATAAAGGTGAATTATTAAAACAATTGACAAAAGGCGAATGGATTGTCGATGGCATCAAAGGCATTGATGAAGATAAAGGACTGGTTTATTTTACCGCGAGTAAAGAATCAGCCACCGAAGAACATTTGTATGTTTTGAACTTAAACACCGCTGAAATCAACAAAATTACGCAAAAACCTGGTTGGCACAGCATTGCCATGGATAATACCGCCCAATTTTATATTGATGATTGGTCCACGCGAGACCAACCGCCACACACCACATTGCATACGGTATCGGGTAAAGAATTAACCGTTTTAAATGACAACACTATCAATAAAAACCATCCTTATTATCCTTATCTTTCTTCGCACCAAAAAACTGAATTTGGTACTTTAATCAGTCAAGATGGTCAAAAACTGCATTACCGCATCATTAAACCCAAAAATTTTGATGCCAACAAAAAGTATCCCGTTTTTGTCTACACTTATGGCGGACCACATGCACAAGTAGTTGTCAATTCATGGGGACGCAGTATTGACCAATACATGGCACAAAATGGATTTGTGGTTTTTGCTCTAGACAATCGAGGCAGTGCCCGTCGCGGTGTCAAATTTGAATCAGCCATCTACAAACAAATGGGCACACCCGAAATTGCCGATCAACTCGTTGGTGTTGAATACCTTAAATCATTACCCTTTGTTGATGGCAATAAAATAGGCATATTCGGTTGGTCTTATGGTGGTTTTATGACCCTCAAAGCCGTGACCAAAACCAATGCCTTTGCCATCGGGGTATCGGTTGCGCCAGTTGCTGATTTTGAATTGTATGACACTTTTTACACCGAACGCTACATGTCTACACCACAACTCAATACACAAGGCTACAAAACTACCGCAGTATTTGATGATGTTGGTAACATCAAAGCCAAGTTATTGGTTATTCATGGCATGGCAGATGACAATGTCTTGTTCACTAACTCCACCAAACTCTTCAAAGCCATGCAAGATGCCGGCATTCTTTATGACTCAGTAATTTATCCTGGAGCCAAGCACGGCATAAGTGGCGAAAAATCACAAAAACACGTCTGGAAAACCATCAGTGAGTATTTTATAAAGCATTTGAAGGACTAAGTTAACTCTTTCAACCGCTTTTGCAATACATCCAAACCCAAATTTGCGGCACCACCGAACGAAATTCGGTTATTTAGTGACTCTTGAGCCGTAATTTGACTGACTTCAGTTTTAGCTTGACCATAGGCATCTCGAAAACTTGTTCCGGCTTTGACATGGGCTAGTGCTTGATCGGTTGCCATCATGTCGGGGCTGATTGCTTGTTGCATTTTTTCTTTATTAAAATTTAAAGCTTTGATTAATCCAGGCATTAACTTGAGCACTTGTTTGGTCAATAACACTCCTTTTATCATCGGTTCTTTGCTCATTTGCAAATCGCGTTGGTAGCCCGATGGCAAGGAAATCAACGCCTGAATTTGTGCCATTGCACCTTCCAAAACGGACAAGCTGGCACGCATAAGTTCGACCACATCGGGATTAGATTTATTCGGCATAATGGAGGAACCAGTCGTGTGGCTTTTATTTAATGAAACAAATCCAAACTCCGCTGTCATGTAAAGGCTTAAATCCCAAGAAAATCTTCTGACATTTAACATCACTTGATAGAGACTTTGCAATACCACTAAATCAAATTTTCCACGTGAATTTTGTGCATAAATGGGGTTAATTTGCACCCGAGCAAAACCCAATTCTTTAGCGACTTGTTCACGGGGCAAATCCAATGGCACACCAAAACCAGCTGCCGTGCCCAATGGAGAACAGTCGATATAATCAATTGTAGAACTTAATATATATGCATCGTCAATTAAACTTTCGGCAAAACCTGCCAACCACGATGCCACCGTATTGGGCATGGCACGCTGCAAATGCGTATAACCTGGCATTGCTGTTTGCGTGTGTTGTTGTGCTAAATTTAAAACCGATTGGGCCAATGTTTTACATAATTTTTGAATGTGCTGTAAATTATCTTTTTGAAACAAACGTGAACAGGTTAAAACTTGGTCATTACGGGAGCGACCTGTGTGGGCTTTTTTGCCTAAATCACCCAATTTTTCAGTCAAGTAAAACTCAATGGCAGAATGTCCGTCTTCATAGGAATTATCCAGAACAAATTCACCTTTTTGGTATAAATCTTTAAGTTCTTCCATGCAATCATGGAGTTTTTTGTACTCATCCAAAGTCAATATCCCTATGGTTTTCAAACCACCAATATGCGCTTGAGAAGCTACAATGTCATACACAAATAAATGCCTGTCTAACTTAATATCATTGCCAGCCATAAAGTCCATCAATTCGGCATCAATACTTTGATTGTCGTCACCACTCCATAAATAATTTTTATTTGTCATCACACTCAAACTCAATTCAATTAACCGCAAAGTTTACATGAAATCAATCAATTTCACCATTAACAGCTTTTTAATAGCGAAGTTCCGGCCATTTAATTTGGGATTATTACAATTTTAAACAACTTAGCGAAAATCTCTTATGGTATATTTTGCTTGGCTCATGTATTATTAAGGCGATGAAAATAGCCATTGTAGCCAGCCAAGCTCCCAATTCTCAAACCGCGTTAAAAGAATTAACACAACGGTATGAGAGTTTAGTTGTGCCTGAAAAGGACGCCGATGTTATTGTTGCTCTTGGAGGCGATGGGTTTATGTTGCACACTTTGCATAAGTTTATTGATGATGATAAGCCCGTTTATGGTATGCGACGTGGGACGGTAGGGTTTTTAATGAATCGTTACAGTGCAGATGATTTGTTGGAGCGCCTAAAAAAATCTCAAGTGACTATTTTGCACCCCTTAAAAATGCTTGCCACAACCACCACTGGTGAACACTATGAAGCCTTAGCAATAAATGAAGTCTCATTATTACGCCAAACACGGCAATCCTCACGAATAGGTATTAGCATCAATGGACAAAATAAAATAAAACAACTCATTGGCGATGGCATTATATTAGCAACTCCCGCTGGCTCATCTGCTTACAATTTATCCGCCCATGGTCCTGTGCTACCATTAGGGGCAGAAGTTTTAGCACTAACTCCAATTAGTCCATTTCGACCCAGACGTTGGAAAGGAGCTATATTACCAGCTGACAGTTACGTCAAATTTTGCGTGCAAGATTGCGAAAAACGTCCAGTGAGTGCCACAGCGGACAATTTTGAAGTGCGCGATGTTGATTGTGTTGAAGTATTTGAAGATCGAACCATTTCATTAAGCTTGCTTTATGACCCAGAACACCGTTTAGAAGACAGAATTATCAATGAGCAGTTCATCATCTAAGCAATCAAAAACAGCAAAACATCCAATTTACGACAACAATCCAGTGTTGGTTATCGCCGTTTCCTCTCGCACATTATTTGATTTGAGCCAAGAACATGATATATTTTTGCGTGAAGGTGTCGATAAGTATCGTGACTACCAACTCGCGTATGAAAACGAAATACTCAAACCTGGCGTTGCTTTTGATTTAGTACAAAAACTGCTTAATATAAAACACCCGAAAACTCAACAGCCTTTGGTTGAAGTGGTCTTGGTTTCACGCAATAATGGCGATA
>JALSIL010000170.1 GCA_026990095.1 Lysobacterales bacterium | reverse complement strand
CGTAAACACCTTTCACGCTTTATTAATGGTCATGTTTGCCTTAGCCCTGAATTTGCCCTACGCTTGCAAGCCTTTACTGGAAAATCCGCACGGGCATGGTTAACCATTCAAAACAATTATGATTTGTGGAAATTAAAAGACAAAACTTTTGATGTGGTCGCGGCTTAACTATTCGCCACTTAAAAAGGCACGGGGGCAAGGTCAAAACCTAGCAACAAAAACCATTCATTCGTTAGCTTAGAAATATTTTTATATCCACGGTTCAAGCATTTGAGATTGCATAACATGGCATAAGCACTTTCAAAAATTGTTGTCAATTTGTTGTCAATATTTCTTATCTGTAATTTATTATTGTTATATATCAACAACTTAAAAAATATTGTGATTCCCGCCCTCGGTACCATTTAACTAAATCAAGAGCTTTCATAAGCTCTTTTTTTTCGCCTGAAATCGGTATTCATAGAAGAATTATGGTAAATTTGATTAGTTAGCTTCTAAAACTTGTTTATTGTTTTTCATCAAACTTGGTAACTGCGAACTAAAATCATCAATATACTTGAGAATTTCATTTTTAACGGTATCCCACTCGGTTTCTGAAATGTTTTTAAAATCCTTTGGTTTAAAGTTTTTTAATGGAAATGTTTTTGGGTTGGTGAATTGCATGAGGGCAAGGGGATTTGTGATTATAATTCCATTATCAAAGGCGGCAATTGCGATATGACTTTTAATTCCTAGAAAGCTTCTGGTAAACATGCCGTAAGACTTTGAATAAAAATCAGTACAATTACTCATTCCACATTGGATGTAGGCAACTGTTTTTGCTGTATTAAAATAGATTGCACTTTTTACGCCAAGTTTTTCTGTAAGGTGTTAAAAGTATCTTTGTTTTTGGGGTTTATAAACCATTTTTTATCTTTGACAATTAGAAACTCCTTGAGGTTTTTATAAGAAACATTGGTTTCTTTCAAATTAATCACTTTAAAACCTGCATTTTTTAAACTTTGGCTGATGGATTTATAAGCATAAGCCTCTAAATCCCATTGAATAGGGTAGTCTTTTTCAAAGTTATTAAAAATAGTCGTGCCAATAAAAGTATGGGTCAGGTTTTCAGGAATTTCAATATAGATACCGACGGTTTCACCTGCTTTTACTTCAAAATTTGGGTTAGTTGGTAGGGTTGCACAGCCCGCAAGAAAAAGAAAAATAATAATAATTGAAGTCTTCATAACTGTTGTCAAATTTTTGAAAGTCTCCTAGCCTAATGCAGATTGGCAATCAAGTCCAATAGGTTGTGCAATTCGTGTGTGGCTTGGTGTGGAGTGGGCTTTTTGCTTGGGTTATACCACATCGTGTCTATTTGGTAATTTATTCCCCCTTGAATGTCCGATCCTAAGTTGTCGCCAATCATTAGTACTTTGTCTTTTTCTGGGTTTCGCATGAGTCTAAAAGCATAATCGAATATTTCTTTTGAGGGTTTTGCGTGTTTTATTTCTTCAGATATGACAATGTGTTTGAAAAATTTTGATAGCGGCGATTTGGCAAAGCGTGGTTTTTGTACGGCGGTCATGCCATTTGTCATGATTATCATTTGGTGAGTTTGGGCTAAGTTGTCGATTACCTCGGAGGCATGGTCTAATAAGTGGTCATTTTGTGAGAGGTTATAGAGGTAATCTTCAGCAAAATGGGTGATGTTTCTATCGACTTTTAATTGCTGAAATAATTGCTCGGTGCGGCGGTATTTAATTTCTTCTTGGGATTTAACCAGCCCTTTTTCAAAATCCTTCCACAGTTTGTGATTAATGTTGTGGTATATCTCGATAATGGATTGCTTATCATAAGGAATTTCAAAGTCATCAAGCGTGTGCAATAAAGCTATTTTTTCAGCTTTATTGTAGTCAAACAAGGTGTTGTCGGCATCAAAGATAAGCCATTGGTATTTTTTAAGGTTATTTTTCATAATTATCTTTTTTCGGGTATAAAAAAACCCGATAAAATCGGGTTTTACTAATTTGTATTGTCAGTTAATTAATCAATGATGCTTACGTGTTGACGATTCTTTGGACCTTTTTTAACAAATTGTACAACACCATCTTTTAGTGCGAACAATGTGTGGTCTTTGCCCATTCCAACATTGACACCCGCGTGAACTTTAGTTCCACGTTGACGAATGATGATGTTACCTGCTCTTACAACCTCGCCGCCATATCTTTTGACGCCAAGGTATTTAGGATTAGAATCGCGACCGTTCTTGGTACTACCCGCTGCTTTCTTATGTGCCATGTCTTATGCTCCTGTTAATATGTTAATTAGGCTTTGATTGATTTGATTTTGATTTCAGAATAGCTTTGACGATGACCCATTTGAGTCATTGAGTGCTTACGTCTTCTGAATTTAATGATTTTTACTTTCTTGGCTCTTCCATTTGACATCACTTCAGCTGTTACCTTTGCACCTTTAATAAAAGGTGTGCCAACTGTAATGTTTTCTCCATCAGATAGCATTAAGATTTCATCTAATTTAACTTTAGCACCTTGATCTAGACCAAGTTTTTCTACACGTAATACATCGCCTTCTTTGACTCTGTATTGTTTGCCGCCAGTTTTAATAACTGCATGCATGATTTTTCTCCAAAATATTTTATATAATAATGAGGTAAAACACCTCTACGCTACGGTCAATGTAATCAATGCAGACAAGACCATAAGCTACTAAGGGCGAGGATTTTACTGATAGAGGAGGTTTTGGTCAACTTTTTTCTCCCTTTTGTTGTGGATTATTGCTACAAAAATTAAAAATAGCATCTATAAACAAAAAAAGTTAAAATTCGTCTCATGAAAACTTATCTTTCTTTTAAACCAACTGCCAAGCAGTTTAGCATAAATCGTGCCTTGGCGTATGGCGATGGGTTGTTTGAAACCATTTTGTTGCATAAGGGCGATATGCCATTGTGGTCTTTGCATTGGCAAAGGTTGCAATCGGGTTTGCAGCAGTTAGGTATGCAAAAAATATCAGAATCTTTGCTGTTGGATAAAATTAACGCCTTGCGTGCAGGGCAAAGCCAAGGAGTGGTTAAGGTGATTGTGTTTCGAACAAGTGGTAAACGAGGTTATTTAGGGAGTTCATCAGAAGTTGATTTTATCGTAACTATTGGTTTATTGCCTGAAGGTCAGATTAGTCATGAGTTGTCGGTTAGTTCTATTCAATTATCGCATCAAAAGAGATTGGCAGGTTTAAAGCATCTTAATCGTTTAGAACAGGTTTTAGCAGCGAACGAGGTGGTTGGTTCAGTTTATAGTGATGCACTTATGCTTGATGTAAAAAATAGAATAATTGAAACTATCAGTAAAAATATTGTTTTGATTAAAGGCAATTCACTGTATTCACCAAAACTCAATAAATGCGGTGTTTATGGTGTGGCATTGCGTTGGCTTGAGTCACAAGGCTTTGAAATAAAGTGGAAAAAAATTGAATTTAAAACCGTGGGTCAGTATGATGGATTTTTAGTTTGTAATAGCATTAGGGGATTTAATGCCATTACAAAAGTTGCCGATAAGTTTCAATTTAAGGTTGATTTGCCTTTGATTGATGAAATTCAAAATAAATGGTTATTAACAATTAATTCATGATAAAAAAACTATTTCTAGCTCTCATATTTGTGACCACAGTAACGGCTGTTGTTGGTTTTTATTACTACCAACAATACCAGCAGTTTTTGTTGCAACCTGTTTTCGCTCAAGAGACAATATTAGAGATACAAAAAGGGCAAAATTTCACCGAGTTTACCCATAACATTCTATCGAAACAAGCAAA
>JALSIL010000169.1 GCA_026990095.1 Lysobacterales bacterium | reverse complement strand
AAAACCGAGGTTTGTAACGCCACAAATCATTTGTATTGAATATCTAGTATGCTTTTATAAATTAAATTGACAACTTGATTGACATTTTAATGGTGGGGGGGTAAGCTTAAAATTCAATTTTCACTCTATAAAATACACAATGAAACAAACACTCATTCTTGGCATAGGAAATATTTTATGGGCAGACGAAGGCTTTGGCGTTCGAGCTGTTGAAAAACTCAATCAATATTATCAGTTTGATGACAACGTCAAGGTAATGGACGGTGGCACTCAAGGCATTTACTTGGTTCAATTTGTTGAAGAGGCAGATGTGCTGGTGGTTTTTGATGCCATTGATTACGGTTTAGAGCCTGGTGAAATGAAGCTTATTGAAGGCGAGGATGTTCCTAAATTTATGGGTGTAAAAAAAATGAGTTTACACCAAACAGGCTTTCAAGAAGTATTAATGATGGCAGAAATGCTCGGCAGATACCCAGAACATTTACTATTGGTTGGAGTTCAACCTGTTGAATTAGAAGATTTTGGTGGAAGCTTGCGAGATAAAACCCGACAACAAATTGACCCTGCAATTGAAGCCGCTTTAGACTGGTTAAAACAATTTGACATTCACGCAACAAAAAGAGTCAAGCCATTATCTAAAGAACACGCTTTAGCTGGAAAAGAAATGGATATCAAGACCTACGAAGAACAAAGACCATCGGCAGAAGCCGCTAGTAGAGTTGGCGACAACCGTGTATTGCACTCAAAAGAGTTTCACATCCAATACAAGCCTCATAAACTAGACAAGGAAAAAGTCATTGCTTGTGACGTTGATCATCGAGGCAAGTATTAATGTGTATCGGTTTGCCAATGCAAATAAAAGAAGCGGGCTTTGGTTATGCCAAATGTGAAGGCATGGGAATCAAGCGTGATGTTGATACTTTACTGGTAGGTGATTTGCCTATTGGTACCTGGGTTTTGGTTTTTCTTAACAGTGCCAGAGAAGTATTAACCCCAGAAAACGCAAAAAAAATAACCAAAGCAGTCACCGCTGTCAATATGGTGATGGAGAATGATGGGCAGATTTCTCAAAACGGCATGGACAACAATGCCATCAATGCTTTATTTGCTGACCTAATTGACCGTGAACCGCAAAAACCAGCCTCACTTATTGCTTTTGAAGCAAGCCAAAAAAAACTATCGGAGAAAAACTAAATGCCATCAGTCCTTATTAAGAACATGATTGAGAAGTACAATTATCCAGTTTTGGATGAAGAAAATATAGATGAATTTATCAAATCACAAGACGAATGTGTCCTGTTTTTTGCCAACGATCCAACGCGTTACCCTGAGAGTGATGATGTTGCCATGATTTTACCTGAACTGGTTAAGGAATACGGTAACCGTTTTAGTGCTGCATTTGTCGAACAAAAGTCGGAACGCAGTTTACAAAGACGATTTGGATTTGCCCGTTGGCCAACCCTGGTTTTCTTAAAAAAAGGACAAAAACTTGGGCATATTAGTAAGGTACAGGATTGGAATGATTATATTCTTAAAATAAATGACTTGTTAACTTCAGAACCAAAACCTGTATTTGATATTCCATTAACCCTAAAACCAAACAACTAAGCTCCAGGAGCCATAAAATATGAAAAAATGTGATATACCATTAAAAGTCGTCGGTCCAGGTTCGCAACCAGCCGATAGCGATGGTGCTGAAATTTCCTTTATGAATTTACCAGCAGGCATGACAACCTTTGAAGCACCTATTGTGCCCGAGCCAGAAGAAGTTGTAGGCATGGAGCAAGCATTGGCCTTGGCTCATGAAATACAAAGTTGTTTAACCCAATACAAAGTTGGTGAAAAGGCGGTCATTTTTGATTTGAATAAATTGGATGACAAAAACAGCTTGTTTATGGATCAATTGCTGGGTGATGGTGAGGTCAGTATTCAGTACAATGGTGATGTTCAAATCGAAATTCAAGAATCGGTACTGGCAGGTCTCTGGCGTGTGCGTTACCTTGATGCCAACCAAAATATTGCACAAGACACCATGGAAGTAGCAGATATTCCTAGTGTGGTTACCGAATTAACATTCAAAAATGCACAAGAAAATTTTGATATGTCTCGCATTGAAATTCCAGAGTCAATTTATAATGCACCACCCTTGTTGGTTGAAGTTAGTGATAAGCTTCCGGAATTAAAAAAAGGCGATGAGCCGCATATTATCAATTTATCCTTATTACCACATACTGATGATGATATATCCTTTATGTCTCATGTGTTGGGCATTGGTCCAACGATAATTCTTTCACGCGGTTATGGTAATTGTCGAATTAGCAGTACGGCGACTAAAAATGCTTGGTGGGTGCAATTTTTTAATTCACAAGATACCTTGATACTCAATACTTTAGAACTAGTTGATATACCCAGTGTAGCAAAAGCCTCCAAGGAAGACATTGAAGACAGTGCAAAACGCTTGCAAGAAATTTTAAGCATCTATCATGAAGAGGTTTAGTAATGGATGATGCAATATTACCTGGCTCTTTTGGTGGTGACAAAAGCAAGCTAAAAGATGACTCAAAACTTGAGTGCAAAATCTGCTGGCACGTTTACAACCCTGATGAAGGTGATGATTATTGGCAAATAGCCCCAGGCACACCCTTTTCCGAATTGCCTGAAGATTGGTCCTGCCCTGAATGCGATGGTAATAAAAATGATTTTATGTTAATTGATAAATGATGAAAACCCAACAATCACAAGAGCCTCAAGAAATTGAAACTATTGTCATAACAGAGGATGAAATAAAAGACAAAAAGAATTTAATTGAATCTGTTTTCACTAGAATTTATCAAGAAAACATGAAAGACGTGCCATTAATTAACGAAAAACTAGAGGTAAGCGTCATTGGCTTGCAGCAATGGCAAGGACTCTATCTTGGTGTGCTTATAACGCCTTGGTTTATGAATATTATTCTACTGCCCTATGAAACTGATACGTGGAATGATTTGTCAGAACTGAGCAAGGAAACCCATATCTTTCCCTCAGGACGTTATTCTTTTATAGTCGGAGGAGATAAAGAGTTGGGCACTTATCAAATGTGTTCGTTATTTTCACCGATGTTTGAATTTGCAGACAATGAGGCAGCATTGGACACTGCCACGGTAGTCATTAAAGAATTGATGAATGTCGAAAATATCGAGCAAACCGATATAGATTCGGAACAAATAGAACGTATTTGGAAAGGTGAAGAAGAGCACCCTGGTTATGGTGATGAAAGTAGTGAAATATCCGAAGATGAATCAAAAGGCGATTGTGAAGATGAAAAATCTCAAAATAAAACAGAGTTAACACCGATTAAAGACTTAAAAGAAAACATGCAAACACCCATGAGCAGACGTGATATGTTGCGTGGTGCTTTTTTAAGAAAAAGTGATAAGCAAGAATGATTGAAGGACAACTCATCATTGATGTTAAAAGAAGTTCAAGTGATACAGCTATCACAATAACGTCAAGTCGCCCCTTGCATGCGTCACAAATATTGGTGGGCAAAAGTCCAGAACAAGCCTTAAAAGTTGTGCCTTTATTGTTTAATATTTGCGGCATTGCTCAATCTTATAATGCCTTTAGGGTCTTAAACCACAATAAAAATTACAAAAACAGTGCTCAACAAATTTTGGTACTTACCGAAACTTTAAAAGAGCATTTGTTACGGATATTCTTAGATGCGCCTCAATTGCTCAACATTAAAGCAAGTGATGTTAATTTATCTTTTGTTGCTCAATTGGTCAAGCAAATGCAGACGAGCATATTAGGTGGTCAACCCATATTTGACTTTGAA
>JALSIL010000168.1 GCA_026990095.1 Lysobacterales bacterium | reverse complement strand
CCACGCTATCGGTAACAGCAGATTTTGCAGTTAATGGCAATGCGGCTAATACCGAATTAAAGACACTAGTGAGTCAAATAGGTACAGAGATTTATCAAATTTCATTTAATCAACCTCTACCAGTAGATTCAATTGAGCGGCATATCTTTATTGAAATAGTCGATAATCAGGGCAATGTAACTCGCACAAATTTGCGTTTTTATGCCTCTGATTTAATTTTCCAACATGGTTTTGAATAACCCCAAATCCCGATAGTGAAATCACAATCAGAGCACAAGTCCTAAATGCACCTAAGAAATTAACAAAAAGCTTAATCACCAGTCAGGTGGATTTAGTTTTTTTTTAATTCCTTATGCACATCAACTACTTGCACGCTTTATTGCGATTCTATATCAGGATTTGGGATAACAGTAAACTCCTCTACTAAGTTTATTTAGTTATTCAAAACCTGTTTTAAAAATCAAATCCGTAGGAGGTGCCGCTAAAAACCAAGAAATATTTCTTGTAACCTCGGTGACATTACCAGTTAAGTCCTCAACACTTGCAAAAATCTTTGTTGATGGATTGTTAAGGCTTGTGCTTAATGCAATGGAAACAACACCTTCACTATTTGCATTGCCTGCAAGGTTAGAGATGCAATTGTCGTTGATATCTAATACGCAAACAACCAAACTGTTGGTGTTGATGCCACTGCCTAAATCAACTGTGCCGACTTTGAGCTCGGTGACTTCATTGTTGTTAACCGTTGCTGCTAAATGCAATGTTGGCTTTTGTGTATCGAGCAATTCCAGCTGTCCTCCTGCACTGCCTATGTCAATCCAGCGAGACAATAAGCCCAATTCATAGGGTGTAATTGATGTCGGATGATCGGCACCGAAGTCTATATCTGTGGAGTCATCACTGTCTAATTTATTGTCTGTTCGTTGATTGGCAGCCTTCCAGTAAAGCAGACTTCCACGCGAGTTAAGCGCACGTATGTATTTAGTCAACTGTGGTCGCCTTAGGGTAAATCCATTACCCACATTGGTGACGACTTTTTTATTAGCCGGAACACAATTTTGAACCAAATCTCGAACCAAACAACCCCAAGTTGTGGTTGGGTCAAAGCTAAATCCTGTATTAAAAGCAGGTGGTATAGTGGGTCTATCTAAATTCAGTCCAGCTGCCGCACTCGCCCCACTGTGACAAGAGACGCAATGGTTGTCGAATATCGGTTGAATATCACGGTCATAAACCACTTGTAATCCATAGGTTGGAGTGCCTGCTGTATCACCTGTCGCTACGCCATTAACCGTATTTACGTTGTTGCCATTTAATCCTGCCAATAAAGGGACGGTTCCTTCACCCAATTTTGGAATAGTATAATTGTTGGTGGCAGCAAAGGATTGCGGAAACTCTATTCGCGTAGGTTGTGAATGGACATGACAACCACCACAAGTTTTTTTCTCCCCTGGTCTAAGTTGTTGCCAAGTTTGATCGGTATTTAATGTACGACCATCGCAATCAATGCCTTGCATTAAATAAGGTGTATTGGCTGGAAATCGTACCAAGAAGCTGGTATCAAGATTGCCACTGGGGTCAATAATCCTGTTACCGTTTGAATCTTTATTGAGGACAGAAAACTCACCAAGTATTGCCACCCGTTCACCAGCGATATTGGCAGTATCTCTCCATGAATTGCTGCTTCTGTTGGGCATAACACCTAAGATGCGTACACCACACAAGTCATCATCGACATAATCAATAGTATCGGTTCCTTGATTATTGAACTGATGCTCTCCTACAAAAGTAATGCCATCTCTTGGGTGCGTTTCTCTATCGGTAATTGATGCCGCACCTAACAGCCCAAAAGGTGTTCCTGTCGTTAGTAAGCCATGTTGAGTCAAAGTATCCGCACTTGGTATAAATACTGGATGAGTAACACCATGAATGGCTGAATAGGGAACCGCTGCCTTTGCCATAATTTCATGCCAATTTTTAGAATCAACAATAAGTTCTAAATCATTTGGGTGCTGATTCGGAATAGATGTCGCTTTATAGATGCCTATATCACAGCCTGGGGAGTCAGCAATACCTAATTGCTCAATTAAAGACGCCATTAAATTTATAGCTGTTCCTTGTCCTGAACCAGATGTTAAAGGAGGAGTTGTTAATCCGAGATGAGAGAAAATGCCATTCCCCATAACAGTGGTACAAGGGCCTTTGCCCCAAGAAAGCACAAGTTTATTATTAGGTAAACCTGCTGGATGACCAACTTTACCCGCAAAAGGTAATGAGTGATCGGGATAATTTGGATTGGGTGCTGGTGTCGAGCCATTGCCTAATAAGGGCATAAATCTTGCCATGTCATCACCATTGGTTGCCCATGAAGCGAAATTTATTACATCTCTTGGAACGTAAATATCACCACGGTTTGTTGCGTCATTGGGGTGGATGCCTTCTTGACCTGCGGGTTCTTGCATAACGCCTACTAAAACACCTAAGCCGTTATTGTTAGCTCGATAATAATCAGCAAACCAAACCCTACTATCACTGGTTTGCCCAATAAAATGAGCAGCATTGTGGTCTTCACCAAATGAGCTATTTTGGTGGTCGCCGCTGTGTTGCCCATAAAGTGCAAAATTTTCAGCACCATCAGGTGCTTGAGTATAAATATGAAATAAATTAGCAAGCGTGGTAAAGAAACCAGGGGAGCCATTGGTGTGTCGAAAAGGTAATCCACCAAAAATTTGCCAACTGGAATAGGCGAGCTGTCCATTTTTTAATAAAAAAGGGTGCTGTTCTTGTGATAAGGAATGATGACTAGATAAATCTAAATTACTACCAAATGGAAACAAATCCATTGCCCAAATACGTGTTCCTTTACCACTACTACCCATACGCCAAACCGATGTATGGGTGTTGCCATCTCGTGTAGATGTAAAAGCAATACGGTTATCAGTCAGGTATGCAGGCCCTGAATCATAAATGCCACTGACAAATGGCATCGAAGTAATCGCACCGGTAGCAATGTCAACTTTGTGCAAATGAGCTCCAGTAGTATTAAGGTACAAGTTAGGAAACTCAACAAATGCGGCATTTGCAGAGTCAGCATTGGGATTAATGACACGAGCATTAATATGACGTGATTTTGTGACAAGTGTGCCTTCAAAAACCGAAAAAACCACAGTTTGCCCATCAAAAGAGATGGCGGGGTCAAGTGCCGCACAACTTTGAGAGCCATTGGTGGGAGTTCCAAAAGCAGTAGAACAATTGTACAAAACTGTTTCATTGCCACTGGCATTGCGATAAATTAAATCACATGGTGCACTAAAGCCTCCAAAGAAATGTGAAACATCTGGTAATACATCATAAATATCTAATCCACGCATATTAGTTCGAGTTTGCGTATTAGTTACACCATTGACAGTAACGTTACCAGTAATATCAATTGATCCTGTTGTACGCATGCATCGCGAATAAACGATTGAATCAATAGCGAAACTGACTAATGGCATGCAAATAAGGGTAAATAAAAAGAGTATCTTTAGAGTCGGATTTGGATTCATAATTCATCATAGTATTGTAGATAATAATGTATGTTATCCTGATTAATATTCAATATTTGTGACTCAAATCACGTTGTTTCTATACCCTTCTATTTTTTTACTACCCTATTATGCATCACGACCCAGTTCCAAGCAGGGCATTTTGTGGTTATTCCGACCGCTTGTTGGTTAACTCCATGATTTATAATATCAATGTATTCTAGGGTAATGTGGTGGGCATAAGTTGCATTGCCTTCGGCTTTTATAGTATCGACAAACAATTCATTACCATTT
>JALSIL010000167.1 GCA_026990095.1 Lysobacterales bacterium | reverse complement strand
CGCAAGCAATTACGCGATCAGCGTCTAATGCTAAGAAAATTGCACCATAAGGAGCCGCATAGATACTCTCTAGATTATCTAATTCTTGTTCAAAGTTTTGAAAGCAAATAGGTGTGTTTAGCTGTTTTTGATATTCCTTAAATATTTTTTGTACAGCAGGAAAGTCCTTATTTTGTGCTTCTATGATTTTCATTGTTTTAAAAACTCGCCACTTTGATGCTTCCACATTTTAGAATAGTTGCCCTCTAAATCGAGTAGCTCTTGGTGCGTGCCTTCTTCAATTATTTTGCCATTTTCTAATACAATGATTCTATCCATTCGTAAAATAGTAGAAAGCCTGTGTGCAATCACAATGGCTGTTTTATTCTCGATGAGGTCAAAAATAGCGGTTTGGATTTGCTTTTCGGTGATTGAATCTAATGCGCTGGTGGCTTCATCAAGCACCACGATGGGAGCATCTTCCAAAAATGCACGAGCAAGGGCGATACGTTGTTTTTCACCACCTGATAACTTTACACCGCGCTCACCAACCATGGTTTCAAATTGCTCGGGGAGTTTTTCAATAAATGCCAAGCTTTTAGATTTTTTGGTGGCATCACGTATTTGTTTATCACTGACATCCGCACTTAAAACAATATTGTCGCGTACCGAGCGGTGAAATAATTCGGGCTGTTGTGGGACAAGTGAGATTTGGTTTCGTAATGATTCAAGTGTGAAGTCTTTGGCGTTTTGGCCATCAAAATACAGCTTGCCTTTTTGAGGTTCAAAAAAGCGGAAGAGTAGTTTAGTGAGTGATGTTTTTCCAGAGCCTGATTGCCCCACTAATGCCACTTTTTCGCCAGCCTTAATGGTCAGTGAGAAATTTTCAAATAGGCAGCTGTTCGTTGTTTCACTACCAGAATAGGCAAAATTAATATTATCGAATCGTATCTCACCCTTACTAATTTCTAGTGCTTGAGCATTCCTATTATCCGCTTCAATATCTTGGCTTTCAAAAACTGCAGCCATTTCAGAGGCATCAGCCAAAGCAGTAAAAAAGTTACGAAAGTTACGCCCAAATTCCCATAATCGTTGCACTAAAATGAGCAGTATTGACTGAAAAAGAACAAACTCGCCGACATTAAATTGCCCTAATTGCCATTTTCCTATCATCAAATAAACTAAAACTAACTCGATGCCCATGGTCATAATCCCTTGAATAGAAAATGAGATGAACATCAAAATCCATGCGATCTTTTTTCTAGCGTAAACATCGTCGGCTTTGCCATCAACATTGTTTTGCTCTTGTTGTTCTAGTGCAAAACTTTTTACGATAAAGATATTGCTGATGGCATCTGAATACGCGCCACCGAGTTTAGAGTCATACTCAGCGACTGCCTTATCGTATTTAAGCTTCCAAATAGAAAAGCCCACACTCCATGTTATAAAGACAAGAACCCATGCCAAAAAATAAAAAGCAAACTCAGGGTAGTGTTGATAGAACAAAATAAAGGCAATACTAATACCCAGAATATTCTGCACAAACTGGAAAATAAACCAGTCCATAATGACTTCATAAGCACGAGAGAATCGGCTGGCTTGTTTGATTAAACTGCCAGAGAAATTGTTCTCAAAGAAGTTAAACTTTTGTTGTTTTAAAACAGCGAAACAGCGCTTTTCTAGTAAACGTACACCGCCAGCATCCACCGGCACGATGCCAATTTCGAGCACGCGCCATGATATCCATATACCTGCATAAAATAGCACCACCATCCAAAAGTTATCCAACATCATTTGAAAAGTTTCTGGGGTATAGGGCTGTGCAAAACCATTGGCAATATTTTTATAAAAAACGGGTACATAAATACCTAATACCGTTGCCGTACACACGCCAAGCATCACCAGTAGAAACCACCAGCGAAAATGCAGTGTTGTGCGAAGGTATTCTCGAAATATGGTTTTCATAAGGTAAGGTTTGTCACTACTGGCTGAAAGAGTAACTTTGGTCGATACTTTTTCTTTCTTTTTGCGCCTTGCCCACAATGGCAGGAAGGTTAACCAAAAAGCTTTTGTGCATGGCTTTAATTGCAGGGCTTTTTTCTGAAAGACCTAGTTTTAGAGCAATGTATTCAGCCTCGGCAGCAAACAAAATCTGATTCATTCGTGAAAAACTATTTTGCTCTAGTATTTTCCAATCAGAGATCACTTTTGTGAGTGGTTTCTCTAGATCTTGATTGTCGAGTAAAAAGGTTCTTACTCTTGCTCTTTGCTGCCCTGATAGGCGAATTAACTCGCTGAGCGTTTCAATTTCATTTCTCAATCGCTCATCTATCCTACCCAAAAAATCGACCAATAAGGATTTTGTACGATCATCAAAATGGCGTATTCGTTTGACTGTTTCAGCATTTTTTAATTTTTGTTTTTTAGATTTGGGTGGCTTGCGAATGGAGTTTAATAACTGTCGAGCAGCATCTAAGTTTTTAACTAAACCATCTTGAGCACTGATAAGTTGAGCACGGTATTCTTTTTTTGCTTTTATAATATTTGAATTTAACGTTACCGCTTGTTTGGAGAATTTAGCTAATACATCACGACTGTCCATGGTCTTGTGCGAAATCCACGCATGACGAACTTCTCTATCGGTATTTTCATAAACTTTGAATAGAATATTGTGACTGTCTGTCCATTGTTTTTTGATGGATTGGATTAAGTTCGCATGGCTCGGAAAATCTGTTTCGAGTTGTTCAATATCTCGAAGTAAAACCTGCATATCTTGCAGGGTGATTTTTAGGCGTTGCTGGGTTTTTGATAGAGGCTTGTAGGCACTATTTACAAAGCTTTCTAGCTCTACATGATTTTTTTGAAGCTGAATATCTGAGCGCCAATTTGAAATGGCTTTGAATGTAAGTGCAAAAATAAGTAAGGCTGGTAAAAATAGCACGGCAGCCAACGTGGTCATTTTATCTTGTGGTAGACGACCATCTTTTTTAATCTGGCGCATCAATAGAATCAGCACAATAAAGATACCGAGTGATACAAGCAAAAAAAGAATAAAGATGAAATTGGCGAAGGTCAAAAGTGATTATCCAGCAGATTAGTCTACGATATAATACACGAAATAGTTCAATTAAAAGGAGTTACTGTGCCACATTGCATCATCGAATATTCAAACGATTTGGAGGGTAGAATTGAGCCGGAAATACTAATTAATGCCGTGCATCAAGGTGCGGTAGCCTCCAAGTTATTTAAGGAGAGCCATATTAAAACAAGGACTCGTTCTTATGAGTATTATCAAACAGGTACAGGGGATAGTGCTTTTATTCATGTCACTGCCAGCATATTATCGGGGCGTACACTTGAGCAGAAGAAGAACCTATCAAATTGTATTTTAATGCAGTTAGAAAAGTTGGCTATATCAGCAGTTACAATAACGGTTCAGATTTGTGACATAGAAACAGAAACTTATACAAAAGTTGTTTTATGAGTTTTATAAATAATAGGAATTGTTAAATGACATTCGAAACATGGTTTTATTATCTACTCACAATATTGCTACTAACATCAACCCCTGGGCCGAGTGTCTTGTTTAGTGTTAGTAACGGTTTAAATGGCGGTGTTAAAAAATCTTTTTTTGGTGCTTTAGGTGGCACAACGGCTATCACCATTATTATGACTCTATCTTTTACAGGGATGGGTGTGGTGATTATGGCGTCTGATATAGCTTTTAATATTATCAAATGGGCTGGTGTGGCATATCTTATTTATCTTGGGGTAAGCGCAATTTTGTCAAAAGATGAAAGCTTTTTAGTGGATAACCAAGCACCCAAAAAACAATCTTACAAATCG
>JALSIL010000166.1 GCA_026990095.1 Lysobacterales bacterium | reverse complement strand
TGCAGTCACTTTGGCAAAAATCCCCCCTGTGCCAATGCCCTGATTCAAGCCAAAGTTAAAAAAGTTATTATTTGCAATAAAGACCCAAACCCTCTCGTGTCAGGAAAAGGCATTGCTAAATTAAAAGCTGCAGGCATTAAGGTAAAGATGTCAAAAGAGACAAAAATAGGAGAACAACTCAATATTGGTTTTTTCCATCGCATGAAAACAGGCTTGCCTTTTGTGCGCTTAAAAATGGCACAGTCTTTGGATGGCAGAACAGCCATGTCAAGCGGTGAAAGCAGTTGGATTACAGGTAAGAAATCTCGCCAAGATGTGCAGTATTGGCGTGCCCGAAGTCAGGCTATTTTGACAGGGATTGAAACCGTTTTACAAGACGATTGTCGTTTAACCGTTCGGGTTAATGAGCTGCCCAAAAAATACCGAAAGCTGCCCAATGATTTTGATAGCTACCAACCCATGCGTGTGGTATTGGATACGCATTTACGTATCAATACAAAGGCTAAAATCCTCCAAGGTCTTGGTCGAAAAATTGTTATGACGGCGAGTCTTAATTTTGAAAAAATTAAACAATTGGAATCCCAAGGAGTAGAAGTGGTTCCCATGCCAACGGTTAATGACAAAATTGATTTAGATGCGGTCTTATTGTGGTTGGGAGAACAACAAGTCAATGAACTGTTGGTTGAGACAGGAGCTAAATTAGCTGGAAGCTTTGTTCAACAACACTTAGTTGACCAACTTATTATCTATACGGCTCCTGTACTTATGGGTTCGACGGCTCGTCCACTATTTGAATTAAAAATAGACAAAATGAAGAACCGAATACATTTTGAAAACTTTTGGCAGAAAAAATTTGGTAAAGACCTAAGGTACCTGATTGAAATAAAAAAGACGACAAGCTAAAACTGTCGTCTTTCTTAATACTACCCAAATCCTGATAGGAGGATTACAGGGATTTTTTACAAAAATACCAATCCGTGCATTCATACCCTTCTTGGGTGCGTTTTTTTGCATCGGCCATTGTTTTTGGTGGCGGAACAATAACTTTATCGCCTGGCTGCCAATTTTCTGGCGTTGCAACACCGTGCTTATCAGATGTTTGTAAGGCTTTAACAAGCCTTAGTATTTCATCAATACTTCGACCATTACTCATTGGGTAATAAACCATCGCTCGTAAAATACCTTTGTCATCAATAATAAAGGTAGCTCGAACCGCAGAAGTATCCGCCGCACCAGGGTGAATCATGCCATAGCTTTTAGCCACCCTCATGCTTAGGTCTTCAATAATTGGGAATGGTATATCAATGTCAAAATTCTTCTTAATATTATCCACCCATGCCATGTGCGAAAAAACACTGTCAATGGATAAACCTAATAGCTGTGTATTAATCTCAGCAAAGTCACCATGACGTTTAGCAAAAGCCATGAATTCAGTCGTACAAACGGGTGTAAAATCGGCAGGGTGAGAAAAAAGCACTAACCATTGCCCTTTATAATCATCCAATGATTTTGTGCCGTGAGTTGTTTCGGCTTTAAAAAAAGGAGCCGGTGCATTTAATTGTGGAAATGCAGCCACTGTGTTTTCGTTGTTCATAATAATAACCTCTAATTAATGTAGTTGAGTTCCTATTATAGGGCTAATTAATTATTTGTAAAATTGAATGTTTTTATCGTAACGTTCTAAAAAACAGATTGTTGTGGATCGTGTTGTTTTCATTATCGGGATTTGGGTTCTACAATAGTAGTCCTAAAATTAAAGTAATTGCTGATAAAACTAACAAAGAAATAATGGCAGGTTTTGTATTTTTTCGACCACTAAAAATGTAGGCATACGTGGCTTTGAGTAAATTATCACTGGCGGCAGCGATAAGAATAGCTGAAGACACCTGGTTGGCGGTTATGTCTTTAAAGTGTCCCGTTAAAACGGACAAAACAAAAGGGTCGATATCAGTAAAACCAACAATAAAGGATAAAAAATTCAATCCCACATGTCCATAATGATTAACCACGTATTGAGTAATGACAGTCATGAGCACAAATAAGGTTGCGAAAATTAAAGCCACTTGTATTTCTAAAGGATTACTCTTATCTGTTTCAATGGCTCGTGGAATAGTGGTTTTCTGGGCATGGCGCTTAACCCAAAAGGCTGCAGCAAAAGTTAGAATAGCCATAACTGACAAGGGCAAACCAATGTGTTTAATAATGCCTGGGTTAAAAATAGTCGTCAAAACAAATAAGCGAATGTATAACATGCCTGTTGCCGAAACAATACCCGCATTCAAGTTGTGGTCATAGGATTTGAGGCTTTTTGCTTTTTTCGCCAAAACAATCGTGGTGGCTGTACTGGAATAGACGCCACCGATAATACCCATTAAAAAGTAACCTTGTTTGGTGAAAATATAACGTTTCAGCAAATAACCTAAATAGGAAATTGCTGAGATAATAACCACAGTTAACCAAATTTTATACGGTGAAGTAGGAATGGTATCAGAAATTTGATTGTGAGGCATAAGCGGTAAAATAACACCCATAAGCAATAAAAATTTGGCTAGGGTAAAAATTTCATTGGGCTCAATAAGTTTGGTGAGTTTAGTTTCTAGTGGTTTGGCATTAAGGGTAAAGATGACAATCACAAAAACCAACACCAACATCCACAAAGGTAAGGAAACCACTATTGCACCATAAGTATAAACCAATAGGGTCATTAGGGGTTGCATCATATGTGAGTGATTGGTTTGTAATTTTTTGAAGTAAAATAAAGCAAGAAATAGCCCAATCAGAACTAAACCACATAAATACAAAATCTTGGACTCATCTAAAATATAAAACAAGTATCCGATAATGGCAACAAAGGTATATGTGCGGCTGGTACCAAAGGCGAGCTTCTTATCTATTTTTAATTCAATAGCCCGTTGCTGCAAATATTCGCGCAGTTCTAACCCAGTAATAAATCCAAACACAGCAACAAGAATAAGACCAAACCAGTGTTGCTGCGCTACGGTATCAAAATTGGGCACGTGTTATTCCTTGTTAAGCCAAACAATGGCATCAGTCAAGTCATCGAATTTTTTTGCGTTTCCAGCAATAAACCAGGAGCCCAGTTTGACCGCATAGGACATCCACTTCTTATTGCCGACAATTGCCATTTTCTGAAATTCTCTGCCATGTTTTAGACCTAATTTAAAATCATCCCATAAGGCTCGCATCTCCCAGCCTTCAAATTCGGTGGCATCTATGAGCACATTAATTTTTGGATGATCAATGCCTGCAATGGCAGATTCTAACAGTGGCGTAATGGTTTGATAATCTTCATGGGACAATTTACCAATGGCTTTAAGCTCAAGAAAAACGTGGTTATCCACGCGTGAAATACCAAGGTTTAAACCGTGCTTCTTTACCATAATTTTTCTCCTGAATGATTCCTAACTAAACATTGTGGCTTTAATATTTTTTTCAAGTGGTCTATGGTTTTGATATAATGTAAACCTCAATAATTTCATGAAAATACATAATAGAGACCTTAAAATAGAAAAACAGGGCTTAATATTCAAAAGTATGGTTAAATTGCCTCATGATGAAAATGAGTTAATGCTTTATCAAATCATAAACACCAACTCATCGAAGAGTTTAAAATCTGGAATGTAAAAAACATGAAATCACTACACAGAAAAAGAGGGAAAAACCTCGGGCTTTTAGAGCTTATTGCGATAGCATTAGGTGGAATGGTCGGAGGTGGGATATTCACTATTTTAGGTATCTCTGTGGCAATGGTGGGAAATTTAACTCCTGTTGCGATAATTGTTGGAGGCTTGATTGCCTCCTTAGCTGCCT
>JALSIL010000165.1 GCA_026990095.1 Lysobacterales bacterium | reverse complement strand
AAATATTGGAACACTAGTTAGAAATTAATGTCACAAGAGCAGTTTAACCGTAAACAATAGGTGTAAAAGATGATAAACGAAATTATAGATGACGCAAAGCTAAGAATGGGCAAGAGTGTTGAATCACTAAAAAGTGAATTAAGCAGTGTTCGCACAGGCCGTGCAAACACAGCATTGCTTGATGGAATATCTGTAGACTATTATGGCAGTGCTACGCAATTAAGCCAGGTGGCAAATGTTGCGGTTTCTGATGCACGAACTTTGACAATCACACCTTGGGAAAAAGACATGGTAGCACCCATCGAAAAAGCAATCATGCAGTCCTCATTAGGGCTAAATCCAGTCAGTGCAGGGATGGTTATTCGTTTGCCTTTGCCGCCATTAACAGAAGAACGACGCAAGGAAATGGTTAAATTAGTTCACTCTTTGGGTGAAAATTGCAAAATAGCGATAAGAAATATCCGTCGCGATGCCAACCATTCATTTAAAGTGATGCAAAATGACAAAGACATCACCGAGGATGAACAATACAATGCTGAAGAAAGCATCCAACAAATTACTAATACCTATGTCAGCAAAGTTGATGACGTGGTTAAAGTTAAAGAAGAAGAATTAATGGAAATATAATTCTTTCGAGAGTTATACCATTTGTTTTGTCTACAGAAACCCCAAAACCTCCCAAACACATTGCTATCATTATGGATGGCAATGGTCGTTGGGCAACCTTACGAAATAAATACCGCACATCAGGGCATAAAGCTGGTGTAAATTCGGTTAGAAAAACCATAAAACAAGCATCAGAAATTGGTGTTCAATGGTTGACTCTTTTTGCCTTTAGTAGCGAAAATTGGCAAAGACCCGAAAAAGAGGTTTCTATGCTAATGGAGTTGTTCACACGTGCTTTAAAAAAAGAAGTGCCAGAATTGCATGAAAATGGAGTGCGCTTAAGTTTTATCGGAGATTTGTCGCGTTTTTCCGATGGATTGCGCAAGCGCATGAAAACAGTTGAGGATTTAACAAAAGAGAATAAGAAAATGGTGCTAACCATAGCAGTCAACTATGGTGGGCGTTGGGATATTATGCAAGCAGCACATCGATTGGCTTGTGCACTAAAGGAAAACCTTATTAAGGAATCCGATATAAATGAACGAACATTTGAACAATTCCTTTCTTTGAACGATGCTCCTTACCCCGATTTATTAATCAGAACAGGTGGAGATCAACGCTTATCAAACTTTTTGTTATGGCAAGCTGCCTATACAGAGCTCTACTTTACTCAAACATTATGGCCTGATTTTGATGAGTCAAGCTTGAACCAAGCGGTTGAGGAATACTATAATCGAGAAAGAAGATTTGGTAAAATTCCAAACCACGTAAAGGAAGAAATTTAAATGCTAAAAAAAAGAATACTCACGGCACTATTATTGGCTCCAGTTGTAATCGTGATAATTTTAAAAGGCAATGAATTAATATTCACCATATTTACCGCTTTTTTAGCCAGTATGATTGGGTATGAATGGTTTCAATGCGTTAAAAAGAGCCCAATAAACTCTGTTGTCATGTCTGCTTTGGTTGGCATAAGTGTTGTTTTTATTAATAAAGCCAGTTTTATTGAGATTGACGTTGTGCGTATTCTCATTGCGGCCAGCATTATTTGGTTGATTTGTTTAGTGTGGTTGTTGAAACCCCGAGAAGGTGCGGTGAAATACGCTAAAAAATATGCCTTAGGTGTTGGTGTATTATTGTTGTTCGGTGCATCACTGACCTCTATTCATCAATTGCCAGAAAAAGGTGCGCAGCTTACCTTAGCGTTGTTTTTACTTATTTGGATAGCCGATATTGGCGCTTATGTCTCGGGAAAAACTATTGGTAAGCACAAACTTGCCCCTCAAATAAGCCCTGGAAAAACGGTTGAAGGCTTAGTTGGTGGGCTAGCATTTACCGCTATCTACGGTTATTTTGTAGCAGTGTGGTTAGGCTATAACCCACTATATTTTATTGCCTTTTTTCCATTAATAGCAATCATCTCTGTTATTGGTGATTTATTTGCCAGTTTATTAAAACGCCATAACAATATTAAAGACAGTGGTTTCTTACTGCCAGGTCATGGCGGTTTTTTGGATCGCTTTGATTCGCTGATTGCTGCTACACCCTTTTATTTTGCCTTTATTCATTTTGTTTCATAATGACACAGAATCCCAAAAATGTTGTTGTTTTAGGTGCAACGGGCTCCATTGGAGCCAGTACCTTAGCTATCATAGAGCAACACCCTGAAAAATTTAATGTATTAGCTATCAGTGGGCACAGTAATGTTAATAAACTGGCTGAATTAGTCCGTCAATTTAAGCCAAAATTTGTAGTTATTTCAGATAGCAGTCAATACACTCAACTGTCCAGATTAATCAGTGATGAATGTACGCTACTATCAGGAGCGCATGAGTTGGCTGCAATCTGTCAGTTAGATTCCGCTGATTTGATTGTAGCAGGAATTGTCGGAGCTGCAGGAATGCAGCCTGTTTTGGCCAGTGTTAAAGCGGGGAAAACACTGTTGCTCGCCAATAAGGAAGCCCTTGTCTTAGCCGGTGAATTGGTCATGAAGGCTGCTAAAGATAATAACGCCACAATTATTCCTTTAGACAGTGAACATAATGCCATATACCAATGTTTGCCTGATTCTTACCAGTGTGGGAGCACGCCAAAAAACATTGATAAAATAATTTTAACTGCATCGGGTGGTCCTTTTTGGAATAGGGACGCATCAACTTTTGATATAATATCTCCAGAGGAAGCATGTGCGCACCCAAATTGGGACATGGGTCGGAAAATATCAGTGGATTCGGCAACTTTAATGAATAAAGGCTTAGAAATAATAGAAGCTCACTGGTTGTTTAATCTGGGTGAAAAAGACATTGATGTGCACGTGCATCCACAAAGTATAGTGCATTCCATGGTCTGTTATCAAGATGGTTCGGTATTAGCTCAATTGGGTGAACCCGATATGCGAATTCCGATAGCCAATGGGCTTGGTATGCCTGAGCGCATAGCCTCTGGGGCGAATATGTTGAATTTATTACAAAGTCAAGATTTGCAGTTTTTTCCACCTGATTATGAAAAATTTCCCTGCTTGACTTTGGCAAAAGAAGCGATACAAGCAGGGGGAACATCAATGGCAGTGTTAAATGCGGCAAATGAGATAAGCGTTGATGCTTTTTTGAATAAATTAATTTCTTTTACCACAATTGCTAAAATAAATGCTGAAATCATGAAGAATACTGCGTTATCTGGTATCGAGAATGTCGAACAATTGCTGCAATTAGATGAAGAAGTGCGTGCTAATGCACGACAAATGGTGAAAAACTATGCTTGAGTTTATAAGTTCAATTTGGTGGATGTTGGTAACACTTGGTGTGTTAGTGACGTTTCACGAATACGGTCATTTTTGGGTGGCACGAAAATTTGGTGTACATGTTCTCAAGTTTAGTGTGGGTTATGGAAAGTTGTTTTGGTCTAAAAAAGATAAAACTGGAACAGAATTTGGTTTTGCACCAATTCCTTTAGGGGGTTATGTCAAAATGCTGGATACAAGAGACCCAGATATAGACCTTGCTAAGTATGACTATTCACAAACATTTAATGCTAAGCCAATCTGGCAACGCGCACTTATTATGTTTGCAGGCCCTGCTTTTAATTTTATTTTGGCAGTTCTGCTTTTTTGGGCAATGTTTATCTATGGTAAGGATGAAATAAAACCTATTTTAGATGAACCAACAAAGCTACTCCAACAGGCGGGTGCGAAAAAACAAGATGAAATTATAAGCATCAATGGATTCCCTGTGAAAACTTGGCAAGATGTGAGTCTTGAGCTGGTCACT
>JALSIL010000164.1 GCA_026990095.1 Lysobacterales bacterium | reverse complement strand
TTTCTGTGCGGTAAATTTGCTTGAGTAACAACCATTGATGTAATTGATTGTACAGTTGTTGCTGTGAAGCTTTCATCTGATTATAAGAGGGTGTTAAGTCATTTAGCTCTTTTTGTAAGGTTGGCTCACTGCCTTGGTGCATGGCTTTGTTTGCCTCAATTAAACTTCGCGTTGTTTCACTGAGTTTAATGCTTTTTAACAAACTTTGTGTTGTGTTGAAGTTTTTAAGATACAAGGCTTGAGCCAATTGTGTTTTTAAGTTGGGTTTAACTTCGGTTGGTTTACCACAACTAAATAACATTAAAATAACAAAAGTCAGACTGATTGTCTTGATATTGATTTTCATAAAAAACTCCCGAGTAATTGTTCATTGTGCCGATGTAACCACGTAATTTGATCTATTGTTTCAGGGACTTTTAACCCTCTGATTTTACTTAACTTCATTAAGGCCATGTCTACTTGGACACCCTTTTTGATTAATAAGGATGCAGCTGTTAAACCTGTTCTGCCAATGCCTGCATAACAATGAATGGCAATTGTTTTATTTTCGTTCACCAAACGCAGTAACTTCTCAATGAGTTGATTATAAGGTAAAAAAAATTGTGGAACGTTGTGGTCTTGAATGGGAAAGTGAATAAAGTCAATATTCATCTCGCGGCATTGTTGACCTTCTTGAATCAGTGAAAATCGTTCGATTTCAGTTTGTTGTAGCAGCGACACAACGCAATCTACGTTTAATGATTTTAAAAATTCGACGTAAGTCGTGAGCTGAACACCTCCTGGTGGTTTTGGCATCATAATTACAGAGCCGGCATTCAGATTTAGCCTGAAAATATTTTTATCCCATTGCTTGAATAAAAATACTTTGTCGGAATTAATGGTAACATTTGACATAAACAAAAAAATTAAAGTAATTTGTAACAAAGTGACATAATATACGTTATTAGCCTAAAACAATAGGAAAAAACGGCATACATGAACATTTGGTTCCGCCTACAGGTAAATAAAAATCAGAACGGTCTCTATGCAGTATGCTACCAAATGTTAAAAGACAGCTTGGAGGCAGAAGAGGTCGTGCAGGATTCTTTTATGAAATTATGGCAAGCCAAAGAAAAAGGCACAAAACAACCCAAAGCATGGTTATACCGTGTGGCAAAAAATCAATGTTTGGATATTATAAGGCGTCGTGTGTATGAAGCCAAATACCAACAGCACAGTTTGTTGGAGACGCAAGTTGTGCGTTCAGCTTGTGATGAATTGCAAAATGCAGAATTATCGCAACACATATCTGCTGCAATAGAAGAATTGAAAGAGCCGTATAAATCGCTTATAGTGTTAAGAGAAATTAGCCACTTAAGCTACCAACAATTGGCAGATGTTTTGGACTTGAATGTTCAACAAATTAAAGTGTACTTGCACCGCGCACGAAACAGCTTGAAAGAAAAATTAATGGATGTCGCTTAAAGGGAATAACACAAGAAAAAAATTATGAAAACACGACTAGAACAAAAAGTACAAAATGAACTGGACAATTACTTTGAATGTGCAAGTAAAAGAAAATGCCCACCAAGCATGAAACAGAATTTATATGCACAAATTGCCACTCAAAAAAAATCACCTTGGTTTAATCCAAAAATAGCAATGGCAGGGCTGTCCATGGTTTTTGTTTCAACATGGGTGATTAATGCCGCAAACAAACACCAACAACAAGAGCAGCTGATGCAAGCTCAAGCAGAATTACAAGTAGCGATGCACTACATTAACCAAGTTTCGATGAAATCATTATCCGCAGTCAACACCAATGGCATTAGACCAGGATTAATAAAACCTTTAGCAAAAACTTACGCATCGCTTTAAATTAGGAATGAACATTATGAAAAAAACAATTTACACCTTATTAATGGCAATGCTATGTTCATCGCTAACATTGGCACAACCTTCCTCACCACAAAGCCCGAAAACACCAGAAATCTCACTGGCATCAATTGTGGGTTCTGAACCAACGGTAGAAATCAATTTAGGAGCAATGATGCTAGGATTGCTTTCTTCTGCAACAGAAAATGAAGAACAAGGCATTGCGCAAATATTATCCAAACTAGACTCCATAAAAGTTACCGTTTATGAGTTGCAAGAGGCAAATAATTTTCAGGCTCTAAAAAGTAAAATAACGGCATTGGCTGAATTGAAAAAAACAAATGGGTACGAAGTGTTAGCAAAAGTTAAGGAAGACGACTCTTTGGTTTATGTGTTGGCTAAAATGGATAAGGAAAACTTTAAATCCCTGAGTGTTTACGCCTTGGATGATGACGATGAACTGGTTTTGATTAACATTGACGGCACTATTTTGATGTCTCAATTAGGCAGTTTAATGGAGCACTTTGACGTGGATTTAGATATAAATGGCTTGAAATTGAAAAATAGCAGTAAAAAAGAGGATTAAATCGTTTACAACGGCAATAGATAGCATTATCATGTGCCGTTCAAATTTTATAGCAGTTTAATTCATAAGCGCTAGTTTTTAGGAAATAATATTATGAAACAAGGTATACACCCAAAATACAACGAAGTTGTCTTTCAAGATTTATCATCTGATTTTAAATTCTTGACTCGTTCAACAATGCACTCAAAAGAAACAATCATTTGGGAAGATGGCAATGAATATCCTTTAGTCAAGGTTGAAATTTCATCAAAATCACACCCATTCTACACAGGTAAACAAAAAGTTGCTGATACTGGTGGACGTGTTGACAAGTTCCGTCAGAGATACGGAAGAAAATAAACTTTCGTTTATTTTAAGAAATAGTAAACCCGATAAATCTCAGACTTATCGGGTTTTTTTGTTTACTCTTTAATACGTGCCACGAGTTATGCAAATGTCTCTTTAATTGTTTTCGGTAATCATCGCTTTTTAAATAAAGTATATTCAACTCACCCCCCCCCAAAATAACTTTACATTCATCCATGAAGGCGAGTGTAAATTTTGCATTCCTATGTATATGCGGGTTAGATTATGCAAACAAGGCCCTGATGTATATGGTTGACGCTGGCTTTATTTTAACCGTTGAGCATTAGCTTTAATGCATTGTTTTCTTCACCTAAACAATAAATAGCCCAAAAGTCACGCATGACTAATGGCACTTTTTAAATTTACTTTTTTTCTGTATCATGTATATAAGTCATCATAACAGGAACAAACAAATGGTTAAGAAAACAAAGAAAGAAAAAGTTGAAGTTGAAGAAACTGCAGTAGAAACAAGTCAAGAAGAAAAGGCAACCGAATTTAAAAAAGATAAAAATCCAGAGATATTCAGCCGCATTTTTTACACTGTTTTATTTGCCTTTATTGGCTGGATGTCGTTATGGGTCTTTGCATTTGTTGTGTTAATTCAATTTGGTTTTTTATTAATCACTGGGCAAGTGAATAAAAATTTGAAAGGTTTTAATCAAGAAGTGGGTCTTTTTATATACGATATGATTAAGTATTTATCATTTCAAACAAACCAAAAACCTTTTCCCTTTAGAGATTGGCCTTATGGTGAAGAAACAGAAAAGCAAAATAATAATGAACTAAACAAACAAAGCACAGTCAAAGTAAGCAAATAAGTAATTATTTTTCATTTATATACTCCTCTTAGGTTCCGGGGTTTTACCCTCCTCCCTTAACAACTCTTTCCTCGGAACCGCTTTTTTTACAAAAAACAACAAGCTCTAATAACTAAGTAAAAAAAGTTGCTATATCATTTAACTCTTTACGTTTAATATTGGGTACTTTTGCATCATTTTTTGGATGCCCACAAACCACAAGCAAATACGGTCGTTCATTATCAGGACGCTTAAGAATTTTCTTTAAAAACCCCATGGGGCTTGGTGTGTGTGTTAAAGTTGCTAGC
>JALSIL010000163.1 GCA_026990095.1 Lysobacterales bacterium | reverse complement strand
GGATGATACGAATAAATAGCGGGCTATTTGACTCATTTTTTGCCTTGATTGGAGCTTTTTTCATTCTTTTTTCCATCATCCCAGAGTTATGCAAAGGTCTCTAGAATATTTTTATCAGTTGTATAATAATTTTTCTTGCAAGATTTTCATCAGCTCGTGCTTTTCTTCTTTTACTAAACAGTTTGCTATGACCGTTCTTTTATTGTGCAGCTTTAAATAAAGCTTAGGTTGGTCATGGCCTTTTATGCCACTAATCATTTCGACACGAAGCCAAGGGGTTTGAAATTTATTTATTTGACCTTCTAAAGAGGATCCAAAGTAGGTATTCTTTGAATCAATGGTGATGTATTGTACATTTTCACTGCTTTGATAAGCTTTTTTAAATCCCCACCAAACAAACAAAAGATGCAATGCGACAAAGGGCACGATAACCCAAATGCCCTGATATGCCAACACTATTGCAATTATCATGGTAATACTTGCTAAGACCGAAAAAATCAACCAATAAGCATTAAGTGACATTGACTGGTTTGGATAAATCAGTATGTGTGTTTTATCATTATTTGTTTGGACATCAATCATAACGAGAATATAATAGCATTGTGCCTTTAATTTACCATATATAATCATGAATGCAAATACCCTAATTGCTTTAGAATGCTCTAAAAACTACCTTGCTGACGAGAATACACTCATCAATCAATTGCTTGAACAGGCCAACCCTGGTTTTGAAAAACGTCAAGAGATAAAAAATTTAGCCATTAAGTTAGTCAATAATGTTCGTTCACGAATAGACGAAATGGATGGTGTCGATGCTTTTATGAAAGAGTATGACCTTTCTTCAAAAGAAGGCATTGTTTTGATGTGCATGGCTGAAGCTTTGCTTCGAATCCCAGATAAAGAAACCGCTGAAAAACTCATTAAAGACAAATTACTGGATGCAGACTGGAAATCACACATGGGTAAGAGTGACTCGATGTTTGTGAATGCATCGACATGGGGTTTGATGTTGACAGGGAAAATCATTGATGTGGATTCAGCTAAAAAAGGCTTTTCAAGGATTCTAGATAAACTCATCAATCGAACGGGCGAACCTGTTGTCAGACAAGGTGTTTATCAAGCGATGAAAGTAATGGGACGACAATTTGTTATGGGTCAAACCATTAAAAAAGCCCTGAAAAGGGCAACCAACAAAAGACACAAAGCCTACCGATATTCTTTTGACATGTTAGGTGAGGCCGCTTTGACGAAGGCCGATGCCGATAGGTACTTAGAGTCGTACCTCAACGCAATTAAATCCATAGCAGAAGGCAACCGTAAAAAAATGACAGAAGATGCTGCCAGTATTTCCATTAAATTGTCGGCTTTGCACCCGCGCTATGAAATTTCTCATGTTAAGCGCGTTTTAGCCGAACTGGTACCCACTGTTAAAAAAATTGTGGATTTAGCCACCTCATTAAATGTGGCGGTGACTGTTGATGCAGAAGAAGCCGACCGACTTGAATTATCGTTGATGGTATTTGAACAAGTCTATACACAAACACAAATTGGTTACAATGGCTTTGGGTTAGTGGTTCAAACCTTTTCAAAACGCGCAACAAGTGTGATAGAATATTTAATTAAACTGGTTGAGACTCACGGGCATAAAATTCCCTTACGATTGGTTAAAGGAGCTTATTGGGATACGGAAATCAAGCGTTCACAAGAACAAGGCTTAAGTGGCTACCCCGTATTCACACGCAAAGTTAATACGGATATTTCCTATTTGGCTTGTGCACAAAAACTATTAGACAATCGCGATAAATTTTACCCGCAATTTGCCACCCACAACGCCAACACCGTTGCTGCTGTTCGGGTAATGGCAGGTGATAATTTGGGATACGAGTACCAACGCCTACATGGCATGGGTCAAGCATTGCACCAACAAAGTATTGACCCTAAAGGATTAAATGTGCCTTGTCGAGTGTATGCACCTGTGGGAACGCACGAAGATTTGTTGCCGTATTTGGTGCGCCGATTGTTAGAAAATGGAGCCAATACTTCTTTTGTTAACCGTTTGGTGGACTTAGAATTAGACATCGATGATATCACCAAAGACCCCATTGAAGTGGTGCGAAAGCACAAAGACCACCGCCATCCACAAATTCCTTTGCCATGCGATATATTTCAACCCGAGCGGGTAAATTCTATGGGCATAAATTTACAAGATGTGGCAACCTTACAAAACCTAGAAAACAATTTGGTGGCTCTCAAGCAACAAAAGATAACCGCAACACCTTTAATTCCTGGCTATAAAGGCACCGCTGAATCCAGAGAGGTTCACTCCCCAGTTGATTTAGACTTTATTGTTGGTCATGCCATTTATGCAAATGAACTAGATGTCAAACAGGCCTTATCCAATGCACAAAAAGCATTTACCCGCTGGAATGAAACCCAAGTGACTGAACGCGCCAAAATTATTAATAAAATTGCTGACTTGATGCAAGAAAATCAGGACATGCTTATGTATTTATTACGCCACGAAGCGGGCAAATCATTGACTGATAGCATCTCCGAAATAAAAGAGGCCATTGACTTTTGCCGATATTACGCTGCCCAAGCAATCATTAAGATGGACGAACCCATAAAAATGCCAGGACCTACTGGCGAAAGTAATTATTTACACCTACAAGGCAAAGGCGTGTTTGTTTGCATCAGCCCATGGAATTTTCCGTTAGCAATTTACGCTGGACAAATTGTCGCTGCCTTAGTTACTGGCAATACGGTTATAGCCAAGGCTGCCGAACAAACCTCAATCATCGGCTATTATGTTGCCACCTTAATGCATCAAGCAGGCGTGCCTCAATCGGTTTTACAATACGTCCCTGGATTGGGTCGCGATATTGGCAATACCTTATGCCAATCCAACAAAACCACTGGTGTCGTCTTTACAGGCTCAACAGCCACTGCACAAATCATTAACAAAAACCTTGCTTGCCGTGAAAATGCTGCCATTGCCACATTCGTTGCCGAAACTGGTGGTCAAAATTGCATGATTGCTGATTCCTCTGCTTTACCAGAGCAATTAGTTAAAGATGTCGTGGCATCGGCTTTTGTCAGTGCAGGGCAACGCTGTTCAGCTTTACGGGTTTTATTTATTCAAGAAGATATTGCCGATAACGTCATAAAAATGCTGGCAGGAGCAATGGACGAAATGACCATCACTCATCCACAAGATTATGCTTGCGATGTGGGTTCTTTAATTGATAGCACAGCACTTGAGAAACTTAATGCCCATGTGGATTTTATGAACCAACAGGGTAAATTAATTAAGTCTTTAAATGTACCTCCGCAATTAAATGGGTTTTATTTTGCACCACATGCTTATGAAATTGACTCCATAAGCTTATTAAAGGAAGAAGTTTTTGGTCCTTTCTTGCATGTCATTCGCTTCAAAGCCAACGAACTGGACAAGGTAATTAATGAAATAAACAACACGGGTTACGGCTTAACCTTTGGCATCCACAGCCGCATTAATAACTCTATTGAGCATATTGCCAATAAAATTCGTGTCGGCAACTGTTACATTAATCGCACCACCATCGGTGCAGTCGTCGGTGTTCATCCATTTGGCGGAATGGGATTATCAGGCACAGGTCCGAAGGCGGGTGGCCCTGCTTATTTAGAAAGCTTTGTGACCGAAAAAACCATCACCAATAACATCGCCGCAGTCGGTGGCAATGCGGATTTATTGGAGATTAGTGAGGATTAGATGCAAATTAAAAAGGGCTCTATATGAACCCTTGTTAAAAATTATCAAACTACAATTTATTAAAAAACATAACCTAAGGAAAAAATCCATAACTCGTCATTGCCACGCAAGATTCGGTCAGGACCTCTGGCATTGGCATCTT
>JALSIL010000162.1 GCA_026990095.1 Lysobacterales bacterium | reverse complement strand
GAACTTTGTTTGGGGCACATTCAAAGTGACTCGAAAAATGAATACTTAAGAATCATCAATAAACTGGAAAAGCAGGGGGCACAAGGCGTGATTTTAGGTTGCACAGAAATCGGTTTATTGGTTAAACAAGCCGACACACAAGTTAAATTGTTTGACACCACTTTTATACATGCCGATGCAGCTATTTTAGAAGCTTTAAAAACTTAGCTTGTGATTTTCATCAACAAATCACCACTGCTTTTTAGTTCGGATACTTGCCCTTTTAAAGGTTTAGAAAATACTACTGGCTTTATTTTATCGGCTCTTTGTTGATTAAAAACAGGGATTTTGCTCATGGCATATTCGCTCAAAGCCGTGATTGTTAGAGAAGGATTAACGCCCAAATTGCCAGGGATAATTGTGGCATCAAGGACTCGCAAATTTTTATAGCCAAAGACTTCACCTGTTTCGTCAATTACGCCATTGTTTTTATCGACACCGATGGCAACACCACTCATGATGTGTGCGGTCATGGGCACTCCTAAGATGATTTCTGATAGTGAAGAAGCGGCTTGTCCTTGCATTTTTTTGGCAAAAAGTTTGGTGGCTTTTTCAGCCGATGGAAAAGAGACGGTTAGGGGCGTGTCTTGTTTTTTCTGTACGGCAGTAATGCCTTTTTTAAAAAACCTGTACCACCTTCTGCGCCATTCAAAATGGATAAAAGATTCACTTTTTTGCATCACAAGAAAAACAATAGATTTTGCCGCTTTGCCTTTGTATCGGAGGGTTTTGAATGTTTTTATTGGGTGAACCAAGGTGTTTCCAAGCATTTTCAAGATTCGCACAAAGCCTTTGCCAGTCACCATTGGTACGCAAGGTAAATACAACCAGGTTTTATCCGAGTCCTTATTAAATCGGTTTATTTCAATATTAGTGTCATCGTCAATAGAAATAAAGGAACTGATTGCCACGCCATCATGCACGCTTTGTTTCATATCAACAATTGAGGTTAAGGTTTCTGAGTTGGTTCTTATTTTCTGCCCTAGTATTGATGAGATATGTGGCAAACATTTGTATTGATCACGCATTTTTAATAACAACGGAACCGTGCCTAACACGCCAGCAGAGACCACCACAGCACGAGTGGTTAATGTGTACGTTTTCTTTTTGTATTTTTTATTTTGTTGGTATTCTTCTTCGACGGTGATTAAATAACCGTGCTTGCCATCATCGTTGTCATCAACGGCCAAAGGTTCTATTTTAACCACTTCACAGTTTGCGCGTATTTCACAACCGTTTCGTTCGGCAAAAAACAAATAATTTTTCAATAAGGTGTTTTTGGCATTGTGGCGACAGCCTAAAACGCAACTGCCACAAAGTTGGCAGGTTGCTCGTTCTGGACCATCACCATTAAAGTAAGGATCTTTTACTTTCTTGCCTTGTTTTTTATCTTCTTGTGCAAATAACACTCCAGTGGAAACCGTTGTAAAAGTATCGCCACGCCCAAAATCTTCTGCTACTTTTTTTAGGGTTTCATCAGCAATATTGGTGTAGGTGTTTTTTGTTGTACCCAACATGCGTTGTGCTAGAGCGTAAAAAGGCGCGAGTTGTTGTTGCCAATCTGGGCGAGATTGCATCCACTCAGCACTTTCAAATACCGCCGCTTCTGGAATAAAATGAACATTAGAATAAATCTGCGAGCCACCGCCAACCCCAATGCCGTGCAAAATCATGGTTTTGCTCGTCACGCTAATCTGAGTAGAACCACGCAAACCAAGCTTTGGCTCCCAAAGGTAGTCTTTGGCAATGTTGTTGTTTTTTGGGTAATCTTTGTCTTTACGCCATTTTCCTTTTTCTAAAACCAGAACTTTATTGCCTTTTTCAGTTAAGCGTAATGCACTAACAGACCCGCCAAATCCAGAGCCTATGATTATTTGATCGTAGTCGTATTTTTGCATGCTTGATATTGCCTTATTGCTGATAATGCTTGGCAGGTGATTTTACCGCGGCTTTAGTTTTAAATAAAGCAATTCCTAAATATCCAAAGACGATTGCCAAAAGAGGATTAATAAAATTTAGTAAGGCATAAGGTGCATAATCCAAAGTTTGAACACCCAAGGTTGCGACATAAAACACTGCCGTATTGTTCCAGGGAATCAGAGCAGTTGTCAGGGTTGAGCCTTCTTCGACACTGCGCGATAGTACCATTCTATCGACTCCCTTTTCATCGTAGGCCTTTTGATACAATTGCCCGTTGAGAATAATAACAATATAGGTATCACCCATGGACAAGTTGCCAATAAAAGATGTGGCAATGGTAGATGCAACTAAAGAACCTGCACGTTTAATGCGTTTTATGATGCCTTGAAGTAGAACCTTCAAAAAGCTCGCACCGTGTAAAATCCCACCCATCGCAATAGCAATTATTGATAACAACAACGTTTCTGCCATTGAAAACAACCCACCCCGACCGAGTAATTTGTCAAGCATTGGTGTTCCGGTATCTGCTGGCTGATTTTGCCACAAAGCGTTTGCCACTTCACTTACCGAGTGTCCTTGGTATAAAATTCCGATAACAACAGCCACAACAATACTAGCAGTCATCGTGACTTCAGGTGCATATTTTTTGACACTCATGACCAACATTACCAATAACGGCGTCAGTGTTATAAAGAAATTGAGTTTATAATGTTGCGCTAACACCTCTTGAATAGCGGTTATTTCGATAAAAGATGTTGTGTTGCTCGTTTGATAACCCATATAGGCGTATAAAACAATAACAATAAGATAAGAAGGAATGGTGGTGTAAAGCATGGACTTAATGTGCGCGTATAAACCAGTTCCTGCACTCATGGAAGCTAAGTTTGTGGTATCCGAAACAGGCGAAAGTTTATCACCAAAGGTAGCACCTGATATGACCATTCCCGCAACCAAGGGCAAGGGCACATTAAGCACGGCTCCAATACCCATAAATACCACACCTAATGTACCAACGGTTCCCCATGATGTTCCAATTGAAATGGACATGATGGAGCACAAAATTAAACCAATGGGTAAAAACCATTGAGCTGTAATCCAATTAAGCCCATAATAAATTAGGGCAACCACCGTGCCAGAATGCATAAAAGAGGCAATAACTATACCAATGAGGCAAAAAATATAAATAGCTGATAATGACTTAGATAAACTGTTGCTCATCATCGCACGTATTTGTTCAAAATCATAACCCAATAAACGAGCATTTAATGCCACCCATATCATCACAAAAAATAAGATGATGTGTAATGAAATCTTCATCATGAACAAACCAAAAGAAATCATTAAAATCAAAACAGAAAAAACGAGAATGGCGTGAAGTAAAGAGCTGGTTTTTACCGGCATTTGTAACCTATTAATAAATGAATGTTCAATATCATATCCTTTTTATAACTAATATGCAAAGACCTTATTATTGAGTTATAATTCCACCATGAAAAAATTACAAATAATCGTTCCTGTCTTTAATGAGCAAGAAGTTGTAGACATTTTTTACGAAAAAATGAAACAAATCTTAAGCACGTGCGGTGTTCAATGGACTATTTTATTTGTCGATGATGGATCAAGTGATGGCACCGTTTCGCACATAGAATTTTTGCGGCACAAAGATTCTCGTGTCGGTTTTATCAGTTTAAGTCGAAATTTTGGCAAAGAATACGCCCTAACAGCAGGACTTGATCATGCCGATGCCGATGCGGTAGTGGTTATTGATGTGGATTTGCAAGACCCACCAGAATTGATACCGCAGATGTTGCAAGAATGGCAAAAAGGCTATGATGTGATTTATGCCACAAGGCGAAAACGCGAAGGAGAAACCTACCTAAAAAAAGCCACGGCTTCGTGGTTTTATAAAGTCATTAATAAAATGAGCAAAATCTCCATTCCTAAAGACACAGG
>JALSIL010000161.1 GCA_026990095.1 Lysobacterales bacterium | reverse complement strand
AAATGTCTGGAATCGAAGAATTTTGTTTTTAGTCTGTCGGTTTTAACCGACGCTTATTAGGTTTGGATTAAGTTTTGAGTGGGATAAATCCCACTTACTAATAAACTCATTAAACAATACCCTTTGTTTGTTATCCTTTCTTTGACTTGTTTTTACTTCACTCATCCATGGGTTCACCCTGCGGGCTATCATGAAAAAACATTCCTGATACTTTTTTAAGTCAACACAAATGAAAAGGGCTCATTTTGAGCCCTTTTAATTTTTAATTAGAGTTTTTCCATTAACTCTGGTACAATTTTAAATAAATCACCCACCAAACCAATATCTGCCACTTCGTAAATCGGAGCATCGGCATCTTTATTGATGGCAACAATGGTTCCTGCATCCTTAATGCCTGTCAAGTGTTGAATTGCACCAGAAATGCCGAAGCTCATATACAAGTCTGGGGCAATAATTTTACCCGTTTGACCGACTTGCATTTCATTCGGGCAATAGCCCGCATCCACTGCGGCACGCGATGCACCTGTTGCTGCACCAATCTTATCGGCAAGTTTGTACATCAATTCAAAATTTTCTTTACTGCCTAGACCGCGACCACCTGATATAACTTTGGCGGCTGTTTGCAGGTCAGGGCGTTCTGAATTGCCAGCTTGCAATGAAATAAACCTGGTATCAGTTTGGGCATTTTCAATGCTGTGGTTCTCAATATTAGCTGAACCTGAAGTCATGTCACCTGTTTTAAAGGAGGCGGTACGTATGGTCGCAACAATTTTATCGTGATTAGAACTTACCTTAATCACAGCATTGCCTGCATAAATAGGGCGTTTAAATGTTGTGGCATCTATCACTTGCATAATGTCGCTGATTTGGTTTTGACCGAGCAGGGCAGCAACACAAGGCATAACGTCTTTGCCAAATGTTGTTGATGGACCAAATACATGGCTGTAATTGGCCGACAATTCTGCTATTTTCGGAGCAATGCCTTGGGCAAGTTTCCAGTTTTCATTGCTTGTTGTAACTGCATGAACGGTGTTTACACCTGCTAATTTGCTTGCTTTTGCTGCAATTGTGCTGACATCATCTGCAAAAACAATCAAATCAATGCTTGCTCCTTGTATTTGCTGTGCAGCGGTAATGGCTTTTGAAGTGCCTTGATTGATGCTTGAACCATCGTGTTGTGCCATGATTAATATTTTACTCATTATACTAGCCCCTTTTCTTTTAATGCTGCGACCAATTCATCCACCGATTCAACCATGATGCCTTTTTGGCGGGGTTGTGGTGAATCATAATTTTCGATGCTTAATTCTTTGTCATCAAAACCAGTAACCGTTTCATCAATGTTAATGACATCTAAGGGTTTACGTTTGGCTTTCATGATATCAGGCAGTTTAACAAAGCGAGGTTCATTTAAACGTAAATCCGTAGATACGACTGCTGGTAAATTTATTTCAATGGTTTCAAGTCCAGCATCGATTTCACGAGTTGCCAATGCTTTACCTTCGTTAATTTCGAGTTTTGAAACAAAGGTAGCCTGCGGACGTTTCCATAATGTGGCTAGCATTTGAGGGGTTTGGTTGTTGTCATCATCAATGGCTTGCTTGCCCATAATTACTAAGCTAGGTTGCTCCTTTTCAATGATGTGCAACAAACTGTGAGCAGCTTTAAGCGATTGAATTTCTGATTTTGATTCAACCAGTGTTGCACGATCAGCTCCCATGGCTAGTGCCGTTCTTAGTTGCTGTTGGGCATCATTTACCCCAATTGTTACCACAACAATTTCATCTGCTTTTCCTGCTTCTTTAATGCGTAAAGCTTCTTCAATGGCAATTTCATCAAATGGATTAATGCTCATTTTGACGCCATCGGTGGCAACACCACTGCCATCAGGTTTGACTTGAACGCGGACATTGAAATCAACTACGCGTTTAATGGCTACTAATATTTTCATATAATGTTCTCGAATTAAGTAGAGGTTAATTAATGACTATTGCCATTATTGCGTAGGAAAGCTACAGATAAATGGCGAATAGATTGGAATTAACGCAATTATATCATTTGAGTGTGTTAAAGCCACTAATTATGCGAAATAAGCTTTAAGTTTAAGTGATATTTTTGTTATAATTTTGCAAAATAATAAATGACATAGGAATTTGCAATGAAGTTAGTTTTTCCACATAAAGAACATAAAGATTTTGAACTTATTGGCGATAACTTTTCGATTGGTAGTTCAAATGATGCCACTATACAAATAGAAGCTGTTGGTATGTGCGAGAATCACGCAACCATTGTTAAAGATGGAGAGGATTATTCCATTAAAGTTGATAATCCTGCAGCTATGGTTTCAGTAAATGGAAGACTCGTTAAAGAATCTCGTGAGGTCAGGGAAGGGGATTTAATTATTATGTCTCAAGTGCATTGTAAAATTGTTTCCGAAAAAGCTGAAGTTCCTGATGATAACAGAACTCGAATCCGTATGGCGTTACCTAAATTTGTATTACGCGGTGTTTCTGGGGTTTATTTTGGTAAAACTTTTCCGCTAAGAGGAAAAACCAGCCTAGGCCGGCATTCAGAGAATGATATTTTTATCAATGTGGATGGAATTTCAAGAAAACATGCCATTATTTCTGTTGTTGCAGAGGGTTTGGAAATCGAAGATTTAGATTCATCTAACGGAACTTTTGTTAATGGAGAAAAAATTGCAAAACAAACAATAAAAATTGGAGATGAAATCAAATTAGACAATATTCGTTTTCTTATTCAGTCTCCTGGAATGCCTGCGGCACAAAATCAATCAGACAACCCAAAACAAGCACAAGGTTCAGCCCAACCCAGTAGCAATAATTTATCACTCGATTCATCAGGTTCTGCCATAAAATGGATGGTAACATTAGTGGTTTTATTACTGGCAGCAGGAGGAGGTGCTTGGTACCTCGGTTTGTTAGATAAATTTATTAAGTAGTCAGAATAAGGAATTTTTCGTATTTCTTTAAAAGACAAATCTTGACAAGCTAAAACATGTTTATTCAATTTATTTATTATGTTTTGCACACACTTAGTCATTCTGTAGTTGTACTCTGTTGTCAATTGTGTGTATCGTGATTTGGGTAAATGTTTGATTTGTTTTGGTTCGTTATATTCACTAAATAACCAAAAGCACTAAATATATATTATGAATAATCAATCAAAAACAGTTAATGAAGTTCAAGAACATTTACAAAGTGGTCAATTTGATCAAGCCGTAGGGGTGGCAAAAGAGGTATTGAAAGAAAATCCTGAAGATGTTTTTTGTTTATCAGTCATTGCTCAATCAGAGTTTAATTCTGGTGATTTAGAAGTGGCAGCATCGACATTAGAAAAAGCACTTGCCGTTGAACCCAATGAAATTAACTTAAATCGAAACCTAGGAATTGTTAAAAACAAACTAGGGAAATTTAGCCAATCTTCACAAGCGTTTTATAATGCCATTGAAAATAATCTGGATCATCCTGAAATAATGTTGGATATGTTGTTACTTGGCATTTCACTTAACAAAATTTCTGCAGAGTTAGGGGCTCGTGCTATAGAATATGTGTTTCATCGTGCAGGTAACCTAAAAAATGCATACATGAATCCACAAGAATTACCACTAATATCTGAAGCCTCAACAATTGCCAACCATATTGTGCGAGATGCCAGATATAATAAACAAAAGCAGGCAATTGATGAAATTTCATTGGGTTTTGATAACGCTAAAAAGAAACGATTATATGACTTTTTGGATTCTTTCCATGGAATTCAAGTACCTAAATATGCTGATTCTATGCAAAAACCGACTTACCATGTTTTTCCTGATCTTCAGCCGCAACCCTTTTATGACACAAATAGCTTTAATTGGGTTGAAGCCTTAGAAGATAACTGGCTTGCCATAAGAGAAGAGTTAAAT
>JALSIL010000160.1 GCA_026990095.1 Lysobacterales bacterium | reverse complement strand
ACCAACGAGGGGCAGCGTGATCACCTACCG
Source organism: Lysobacterales bacterium (assembly GCA_026990095.1). Lineage (GTDB taxonomy): Bacteria > Pseudomonadota > Gammaproteobacteria > Xanthomonadales > Marinicellaceae > NORP309. The sequence goes on along the minus strand of JALSIL010000160.1, from coordinate 3,914 downwards.
CTAAGGCATCAACCGTCCACGAGCCAAGCAAGCTTTCATGCGTACCAAAATTTCGATAAACAAATCGCTGCATCGGCCACCACGAACCACTGTCAATTTTAACCGTTGTTACCGGTTGTGCTAAACAACCTCGTTGAAACAAACCACACACTGTCCAGTTAAAATCGGCAATCTCAGGTGCTTGAAAACTTTTGATTAAACTAAAAGTGGATTGCGAAGGAAAACCCCAATCCAGCTTAAATTCGTATAAATCAATCGAATCGGTGGCAGGGGCAGGATCTGAAAAATAGTCATCTCCACCATCAATCATGGTATAAAACAAACCTCCACTGTCTGGTGAGGGTTTTAGACTTCCATCGCTGTCTGCTGGCAATAAAAAATTGGCATAACCTTGAAAAAACTGTGCAGGTTTTGGTGTTGTTCCTGCTAATAAAGACTCTCGATCAATGGCGTAAACGTCATAACTATTGGGTGCACCTGAATTGGTTCCCATAAAATAAGCGTTGTTGTTTTCATCTGGCCACACCGCTAATTTGTAATAATCGGGCGTTCTTTGCGTGGCAAGTTCGTAAAGATTATACGTTCCCAAGGGATCTGAAGTGGTTGAAACCGCAAAACAAACGCTTTGTGCACCGATAGTTGCAAATTGGCTCAAAACATAACGGTCGGCTTGTTGGTCATACAAGACAATGCCATCTCCGTTGTTATTGTCCTCACAGGCACCGCCAAAACCTTGCCATAAACTGTTGGTATTAAATGGACCTGCTAACATGTTTCCAGTTTTATCATAAACCGCAAAAACCATATTAACCATTTGGATATAATGATTTTTCCCCACCGTTGCCGATACATCCGCAGGAGAACGATGACTCAATCGGTTCAGTCCTTCAAAACTGATTGTGGCATTTGGGGTAAATCCTGCCACAGCACGCGTTTGTTTGGATATTTGTGCCAGAGCATCATCTTTGTCATTGGGGTTTTGAGTGCCGTATCTTCTGCCATTTGCAGCAAATGCCAACTGCTCGTCTTCATCATTCTCATCGTTATTTGTTTGAAGCGATGGTTTGACAACAGGCAACTGCGATAAAACTCGACTGATTAAAGGTCCCTTTAATGGCAAGGTCAGTGGCGAATTGTGGGCAAGCCTGTCTTGTATGCCGTCGTGTTTAAAACTGTCGGGCGTTAATTTCACTGCTTGATATGCCACCACACGGCTGTAATATTCATCAACTTTAGCCGAACTGGCAAAGTTTTTTTGTTTTTTTTGCAGCGACTTAACGGGTTTTAACTTAACTAAAGGAGAATACAATTGATTATTGAGTTTAATCTCAAGGTAAAACGCATCACTTGAGGCTTTAATTAATGCAACCTTTGATTGATTTTTTGCCCCAACAGTTAAGTTTAATTTGCCATTTTTAATAATAACTTGAGAAAATGTTTGGCTAAAAAGTTCTTTATTTCCAGAATCAAGCAAACGAACATCAACTTTGTATTGACCATTCAATCCGTGATTCGATTTATCATAAACCCATCCTGAGTAAGCCAATTGTGCATAAGCACTATTGACTATAAGAAACAAAAATAAAACAAGTAGACCCTTCATTTATACAACTAACATTAAAGTAAGATATACTAGCAGAGCCTACAAATTAAGGCAAGGTGAAAAAAACACGTGCTATTTGAACGGTCAATAACACGTGTTTTTCATTCCCCCAGTCAAATTTCAATCATTCAAAGCCATTAGCAAACAACAAATCAGGAAGAGGCTGACAACTTGGATCTAAGCCTCCGTCACCAATAGTCCATAAGTCATCATTTATTAAACTCATGCGAGCCAATTGCGCTGCTTGTGAACAATAAGTGTAAGTGGAAATAGACCCGCCAAAAAGAACATTGGGTTGTACATTTTTAGCCTCGAGTTGTATCAACAAATGATCATAATAACTGCTTTCTAAACTGACCAATCCAAACATTTCCTCCATGGACAATACTTTTGACATATTCCAACTATCAATATTAGGTCTGGCATTAATCGCTAATGCAAACATGTCCTTCATACTAATCACTTGAGAAACATCCCAACGACGGGTATCGGGATTGACTAATGGACTGCGTAAAAACATATCTGACATATTTATTACTTGTGAAAAATCAGGTATATCAATGGCATTAATGACTAGGTTTGACGTATCACTAAACATGAAAGAAGTCGATTGCCATTGAGCAGTTCCCCATTGTTCCACCGACAAAATTTTGTCGCCATCTGGTGAAAAATTAAACCCAGCCAACCCCGTACCATCCCCAATAACATCTTTAATGCGAATAGTGTAAACACCAGGCCCTGTATTTAAATTAAAAGGTGAATAATCGCAATTATGCGTGGTGGTAGCTCCTAATATTTCATTCACACCATCATTGTTGCAATCCACATTGTAATGGTTTGTGACACTATTATTTACAAAAATCATAAATTGGTCATCTGCTGATGACCCAGTGTTGTCTGTTTTTACCGTGATGACAAAATCATTTGCCGGGTCACTGGCAGCACATAAGCCTAAATCAGTTATAGTCCAAGCAAAATTACTTTGCAACTTATCATGAGCCAGTTGTGCCGCTTTTGAACAATAGTGTGAATTACCACCATCAAAATCAACTCCGTTCTTTACTATTTGGGACTCAAAAGCAACCAATATTGCATCGTAATTAACCGTTGGTAGTGTCACATCTTTAAACATAAACAACATGGTAGTCACTTCAGATACATCCCAATTGCGGGTATCAGGATTGGCACTTGTTGCACCGCGAAACATGGATTCCATGGTTTGTACACTGGAGGTATCCCAAGAACTGGTATCTGGATTGGCATTAGTGGCGCCTCTAAACATGGCTGTCATGTTCTGTACACTGGAGGTATTCCAAGAACTGGTATCTGGATTGGCACTAACAGCACCTCTAAACATGGACGCCATTGAGGTGACAAAGGCTGTATCCCACAGACTGGTATCTGGTTTTGCACTCAGTGCGGATTTAAACATAGAGTTCATGTCTTCGATATTTGAGGTATCCCAAAACTTAGTAGTAGGATTAGCAAAAAAGGCTCCAGTAAACATGCTATTGGTGCTAATCACTTCGGAAAAGTCGGGAATATCTAAAGCCGTAACAAACATATTTGAGGCTCTTAGAAATGCTTGTTCCAGCGTTTGCCACTTAAATGTTCCCCATTGAATCAACTCAACAATTTTCTTTTGATCATAATCTGTAGATGCTCCAACCAAGCCAAAGCCACTAAAACCTCGATTATCGCCATTATTGTCTTTAATTCTGATGGTGTAAATGCCTGCTCCACCAAGAGCAGAATAATCACAAATAAAATCTGAGCTTAAAGCAGTGCCTTCATCGCTGCCATCATTGTTGCAATCCACATTGTAATTATAAGTATAACTTGGATTTATTCTAATTTTGTATTCTGTATTGGATGTACCACCAGCAATCACAGGAATGGTGGTATCAACCTTAAAGACAAAATCTTTGGTTATTGCTGGCGAGGCACATAAATTTCCATCAGTAATTGACCAATTGTGGGTATTTTGTAAAAGCAATCTGGCATTTTGGGCATTTTGCGAACAATAATAGCTTGTCCCTGCACTAAATGGCACATTCATTTGCACTGTCTTAGCGGCAAACTCAATTAAAATTCTATCATAGGTATTAAAAGGCAAACTCACTGCACTAAACATAGCAGTCATATCAGTTACATTGGAAATATCCCAACTACCGACAATGGGACGAGCCAAAAAAGCATGGCGAAACATAAAACTCATATCCGTTACCAAATGCGTATCCCAATTGGAAGTATCGGGTGTAGCAACTTGCGCTTCATTAAACAGGCTTTTCATGTTAGTTACACTTGAAGT
>JALSIL010000159.1 GCA_026990095.1 Lysobacterales bacterium | reverse complement strand
TGCAGTCCTAGTCATTCTAAAGCAAATGCTGATAACGCAGTCCAAGAGCGGATAGGCTTAGACCATTCATAACAAAATCAACAAGTTGGGACTACAAGAAATCCCCATTTCTGCATCAAATTATTTTATGCGTATCATCCCTGATACTTACCCTCATCCATGAGGGCTTACGTGAAAATTCATTCCAGATGAATTTTTGAGATAGACGACTAACCCTACAATAATTTTCTTTGATATGAGAATTTCTTGTAGTCCTGAATTAGGGTATTATATCGCGGGGTTAATATTGTGTTTTAGTAACTTCGATAATCAATCAATTCTAAATCGGTGGGCGGAGCCCATCCTACGCATAGGGCATCATATCAAATAGGAATATTGAAAAACGTTTGTGGACTTTGCACCTTCTTTGCGATCTTAGCATTAGTGCTTTTAGGTTTCACTACGAGCTTTATGCAGTTTTTTATAACTTTCTATCAGTTTTAAATGTTTGTCTATGCCTTCGAGTTTCATGCTTGTTTTGAATAAACCAGTAAATCTTATTGTGCCATTGACTGAACCTACAACTTTATCTATGGTTTCTGCACCAAACATGCGGTTGAAATTGTGCAGGTAATCTTTTAGTTCTAATTTATTGTCTAATGTAATGACTAAAACGGCGTGAATGGCTTGGTAAAATAAGTTACGTTCGACGGTGTTGTCGTTGTATTGCAGAAATTCTTCGACTAAATCTTGAGCTTGTTCGCGTTGCTTAAGAGCGAGGTGGCTGAGGATTTTAATCTCTAAAATAGTGAGTTGTCCCCAGATGGTATTTTCGTCAAACACAATGCCGATTAAGGTGGCAATGTCCATGTAATTATCAAGCTGGCTTTGTTCTAGGCGTTCGACCAAGTTGCTTAAGGCTTTATCACTCAAGGTGTGGATGTTTAAAATGTCTTCGCGATAATCCAGTGCCATGTTAGTGTTATTCCATATCAAATCTTCGACTAAATAAATTTCAGAATAATCGGGTACCAGAATTCGACAAGCCGCCGCTCCTAAGTCGTTATACTCAGCGATATAAACTTCTTTGCCTAATTTTTTCAAGATTGCCAATAAATCCTCGCTTTCTTGTTGATTGGTGCCAGAAAAATCCCAATGATGAAATTCATAATCACTTTTCGCACTGAAAAACTTCCATGAAATAATGCCAGTGGAATCAATAAAGTGTTCCACAAAGTTTTCGGGTTCTTTAACCGCAAGAGAATTAAATGTAGGTTTGGGCACATCGTTTAAGCCTTCAAAACTGCGACCTTGCAAAAGCTCGGTCAAACTGCGTTCTAACGCCACTTCAAAGCTGGGATGGGCACCAAATGAAGCAAAAACACCACCGGTTTTTGGGTTCATCAAGGTTACGCACATCACAGGGAATTGCCCGCCGAGTGAGGCATCTTTTATCACCACTGGAAAGCCTTGTTTTTCCAGAGCGGCTATTCCTGCCTCAATACTGGGGTACTGTGCTAACACCTTCTGTGGCACATCAGGCAAAGTGATTTCTTGTTCGATAATTTGTTTTTTAACCGCTCGCTCGAAGATTTCGGATAAACATTGCACTTGTGCTTCAGCGATATTATTGCCTGCACTCATGCCATTACTGAGGAATAAGTTTTCAATCAAGTTGGATGGAAAATATACGGTTGCGCCATCGGATTGGCGCACAAAAGGAAGAGCACAAATTCCCCTTTCTTTATTGCCCGAATTGGTGTCAATCAAATGTGAACCGCGTAGTTCACTATCTGGATTGTAGATTTTTAAACAATAATCATCCAAAATTCCACTTGGCAAGTCGTCCTTGGCATTGGGTTTGAACCATTTTTCAGATGGGTAATGTACAAATTCACTGGTGGCAATTTCTTCTCCATAATAATAGTCGTTATAAAAAAAGTTGCAGTTTAGTCGTTCGATAAATTCGCCCAATGCAGAGCATAAGGCACTTTCTTTGCTCGTTCCTTTGCCATTGGTAAAACACATGGGAGAAGCGGCATCACGAATATGCAGCGACCAAACATTTGGCACAAGATTTCGCCACGAAGCAATTTCAATTTTCATACCCAAATTGGCAATAATCTTCGACATATTAGCAATAGTTTGTTCTAGGGCCAAATCTTTGCCTTCGATAAAAGTCTGGCTATTGCCTTGAGGGATAAATAAAGCACTGTTGTCTTGACCCAAATCTTCAACTATTTCTGTCTTAAATTCAATCCCCGTTTGGATGACTTTTTTAACCGTACAACGATCAATCGAGCGTAAAATACCACGACGATGTTTATCTGATAAGTCTGCTGGTAATTCCAGCTGAATGTGAAAAATTTGTTTATAACGATTTTCAGGGTCAACAATATTGTTTTGTGATAAGCGGATGTTTTCAGTGGGAATATCGCGAGAGATACAATAAATGCGTGCAAAATAAGCCGCACACATGGCAGATGATGCCAAAAAATAATCAAACGGACCGGGTGCCGACCCATCACCTTTGTATCGAATGGGCTGATCTGAAGTGACTCTAAAATCATCAAATATGGCTTGCAAACGAAGGTTGTCGAGGTAATTAACTTTTATTTCCATTAGTATGGTTATTAAATTATGAGTTAAGCGAATTATCTAATTTTTCGAAACAATAGTCTTGGTAAAGTGAACAATTAAATGAAATAGCTGTTTTTTTTACAACTGTTGTACACGTTCCTCATCCTCAAAAAGTAAGGTCTAAATTTAAGCGGTGGAATTTAATCGCTTAAATCAGGTCAAGTGGATTTGGATTAATTAAACTATTTAACCTAAATTTAACGCTGCTTGATTTATACTTGAATTAATACCCTAATCCCGATATAGAAAACACGTTTCTGGCACAATCCTTGGATACGTCTAGCAAATCTAAAAAAGACCACATCACCAATAAGGTGACTCGGTATTTTTTATCTTCACTATACGCTCCAATGGTTTGCACTATAATTCCCGTTTCTATATCTGGATTAGGGTAATAACAAAATTGACTAGGGAAAAGAGTAAAACTAAATTTTGATTTTTACGATAAGATTTATCAAAAGTTAAGTTCAGGGAGTGCAAATGCTATAATTAAGAAGGAACATAAAAATGAAAAAAATGAAAATTAAGATCTGTTTGGGGCTGATGGCACTGGTTTCATCAGTTGCACACGCTAATATATTTAAAACCCAACATTTAAAAGGTTATGCTGAACCGAGTTTGGGGATTATTGGTGATTTTGCTATTAATCAGGATGCTTCTGACTATGAAGTATTTTTTGATAGTGATAACGATGGCGATGACGATAAATTAGTGCTGTCTACCAATGGTAACTTATCAACCTTAACGGCCGTTCTATCTATTAATGACGGCAGTGGTAATTATATGGTTTCGAACCAAAATTTTGCTGCGATTAATCTAAACAACCAAGTTAATATTAAATTAATGGATGTATACCTACAAGATTTAGATAATGATGGTTTTGTGGATTTATGGTTTCACACCAAAACAGCTATTCAAGGTTATTCGAAGAGTATTGACAATAGTTTTATTTTCAAAAACAAGCAATCAAATGAATACCAGTTGGTTAATTCGTTTTACATCGAATCTCATGAGAATGCACACACATCAAAAGGACGTACTTTGATGGTTTTTGAGGACATCAATGGCGATGGATTGCTTGATCCTAGGTTTCATAACCAATATGTGCATGATTTTCCTGCTGCCCCATACCAATTACTGAATGAAGGGGATTTCCAGTTTGTTGTTAAACAAGAGTCAACCCTTGCCTATACTCAAAAAATAGTGGCATTAGATTATAATAATGATGGCAATAAGGATTTGATTACCTTATCTTATATTTATTTCCCTGAACTGGGCATAAGTTCTCCAAATTTGATGCGCAGTCAACAAAGTGGGTTGTGGTTAGGCGATGGACA
>JALSIL010000158.1 GCA_026990095.1 Lysobacterales bacterium | reverse complement strand
CATCAAGCAAGACTGGAACGCAGGCCGTCATGGTGAAGCCATTGGCCGTGGATTCGCAGAAGTGATTGCCGTGGTCGCAGGCACAAAAGGCATTGACAAAGTCGCAAAAGGTGCAAAAATTGCGGGATCTGTTGATGATGTTGCCAAGAGCTCTAAAACAGTGGGGCGGCATGTTAATGATGTGGCTACTGCTGGGAAGGGTGTTAGGAGGGTTGAGGGGAATCATGTTCCTTTGTCTCAAGCCAAAATTGATGAAATTATTTCTATTCCAAAAGGGAAGCGTCCTCCGCCAGAAGAATACTTTTCTGCAGATTATATAAAAAAGCATCTTTCACAATTTGATGAAGGTTCGGTGCGTATCGCTAGTAAGAAAGCAATAGAGAAATTTGGCACTGCGGGACCTAATCCTTCATTTGTAATGCCAAAACCATATATCGATAAAATTATCAAGGATGCAAATGGTGATATAGGTAAAATTGAAGAAGCATTGGGTTTTCCTAAAAGTTCATGGAATCCTGATGATATAGTGATAGTAGAAATTCCACCTACCAAAGATATTAAAATTCCGTCTGGAAATGAACGTGGAGCAAATGAAATGTGGATACCTGGAGGTATAACTTTAGGAGGAGTTCCTGAAGCTGAAATAAAATTACCCCCTCTAGATGAAGTCAGAGTAAATCCTTTATTTGGAGAATAACAAAATGAAAAAATTGCCGGAATACATCAAACAATACGGGTATATTGCCACACGAAATGGAGATCACTATGTTGTTGAATATATGGTCGGGGGACACGATCCTTACGAAGAAGGATGTGTTAATTTGACTATTGAGGAAATGGAAACAATTTATAATAATCCTGACAAGTGGGATGAGGTGATTGTTCAAGCCAAGGCTCGTAAGTAAAGCTCGTAACAACAAAGTGAAGCTGTGAAATAAGATGTTTATCAAATTAAGCCCAAAGAAGGAAAAACACCAAAAGTATTTGATAGTCAGGTAGCACCGGTAACCGAAGGATCAGTCCAACGAAAAGGTGGGGGCGATCAGACCATTGTGCCCAATCGACCTGACTGGACAACACCTGAAAAAACGTGAGAACTTTAATATGGCTGTGATATTTGAAATAGATAGACTTAAAATAGAAGCGCAGCCTTAAGAGATATTTTAATGAAATATAAAGATCAAGAGCCAGAAGCTCAAAATTGCCTATTAGCTTTGGATCCAATTATCCAGCAGGTTCTGGACGGAAATATTACAGAACCATTGCTAGATGAGGATACCCCTTGTAGTTATTCTTTTTCTGAAGGATCATTACGAGGAACCCCTAGAATGCATGATGTTTTTGCTAGTTTTGCGGTTCACCTTCGAGGGCATGATACAGATGAAGCAAGAGAATGGTTTGATGAAATTGAAAAAGAAATTAAGAGCACTGATTAAGGTGAAAAATGAAGTAATAAACGAGTTATTAGCAATTTTCCCAACGAAAAGCAGTGGGATTTTTGCTACTTTTACTCGTCATCAAATCGTGCAAAAGTCTCTTTAAGCATGTAAAAAATTATTTAACTTTATCTTTTGATCTTATAAAACCTACAACTTTTATGCCATGAAGAATATCTACAAACGCATTATTAAAATATTTTTCTCTCTCAATACTACGACTCTGCAACTCACTCTAAACCAATTAGATTCATTTTTTTCGCAATTTGGGGTTAGCATTTTTCTCTATTTTTCCAATAGGGCTAATTTACTCAATTATGAATGGTACAAACCAAGGCAGTCTACTTGTGGGTTATTTTCTCATAGGTTACTTTAGTCTACTTGTGTCTTATTTAATAATAATTGTCATAGTAAGAATATTTGGTTATCTACATCGTGATAAAATTAAATCATCTGAAATACCTACTGACCTCCCAAAAAAAGAGTTAACAAAAACTCATATGTGGATAATGATAGCTGTAATTGGCTTCTATCAAGCTATCAGTGCTCTTTTTACATATTTTGAGTTACCGTAACCTGAGTAGCTTCAATATACTTTAAGAAGTTAACGTCTTAAAGCACCAGAAAAACAGTCTTAACTTATGGGTATAGTACAATGAACAATATTATATAAAAATGCCCTCTATGAAAATAATCTTATTCACCATCTCAGGTGCAGCTGAACCCGTTATCAAAAAATTGGTTTCTCAAGGCACGCCACCGGCGTATGTTGTGCCACCCAAAGACGGTCACTTTTTGCGTGAAAAGACCATTGTGTTAGCACATGAATATAATATCCCTGTTATTATGTTTAATACTGATCCTAGTGAAGAATTGTTTGTAAAGCGTATTAATGAAATAGCGCCCGATTTGATTTTAGTTGCCACCTTTTCACATTTAATCCCTGAGAGCGTTTATTCTGCGGCATCCATTGCTGCTATCAATGCACACCCTTCCCTTCTCCCAGAATATCGTGGTGCTAACCCCAGCTACCATGTTATTGCCAATGGTGAATCACATACCGGTGTTACCCTACACTTACTCGATAATCATTTTGATACCGGTGCTATTTTACAACAAATTTCTCTTCCTATTTCTCCCCAAGATACGGCTGGTACGATTACAGTAAAGCTCGATATATTAATGGCTACTGAGCTTAGTGCAATTGTAGATACTATTAAAGAATCTGGCTTGCCAAAGGAGTCTCCCCAATCAAATCAGTCCATGCATACCGCCCCAAGAGTTCACCCTCCTTCTGATTGCATAAACTGGGAAGAACCAGCACAAGATATTGACCGCATCATTCGTGCTAACAACCCTTTTCATTTTATTTGTACTAGGCTTAATGATCTAGATGTTATTCTTTTTTCAGGAGGTTTGGTTGATATATCAACCCTAAGCACACTCTCAGAGAACGCGCGATATGGAGAAATTGTAGCTATTGATGAATTTGGAGTTATTCTTAAAACTGGAGACGGTGCATATAGAATTACCAGCCTTTCCTACGGTACTGTGTGGGCAGGTGATACAGTAACACTGGCTAAACTTGGTTTAATTAATATAGGCGATTGTTTTGAGTCTAAAAGTTGATATTCCTTAACTCCACACGATTCCCCAACCCCATATAAATACAAATCTTTGATGCCTCAGCAAAACCCCTAAAACGTCTACAATGAATATTGTTATAATTACTATGAACCAAATATGCTCTCTTATTGCGTTTCGATCTGGAGATTAGGGTATTTATCCAAATTTGTAAAAGCTAAACTATTCTAATAATATTAGTCACTATCAAACAAAGTAATACTCCGTTATTAATATGGATTCAACTATGAGTGAAAAAATAAACTTCTCGCATTTAACCAAGCGATTAGTCAAAAAAATTACTTTATTAAGCTTGATGATTTTTTCATTTTCCAACCCAAGCTTTGCAGAAGATTCAGCACAAATAAATTTGAGGGATGTTGAAATTCCGACATTAATAGAAACCGTGTCACGAATTACAGGCAAAAGTTTTGTTATCGACCCAAGGGTAAAGGGTCGCGTAACGGTTGTCACTAGCAGTGATATTACTAAAGATGAACTATACGATACTTTTTTATCAATCTTACAAGTGCATGGTTTTTCTGCAGTACCATCTGGATCTGGAATTATTAAAGTCGTTCCTTCCAACCAAGCCAAGCAACAACCTGTTCCTGTGGTTGGAGAGGAAGATAATTATACTGGAGATAATAAAAATCAGGCTATTAAGCCCATCAAAAAGACTAGAAAACCCGTAAAATACAGTCAAGGAGTGGAAAATTTATTAAATGCTTACAGTGCAAAGTATGGCTCAAGCCAACCACGCAAGAATAATACTATTGTAAAGAGACCTTTGCACGAGAGTGCAAAAATCCCACAAAAATGGGATAATAGCATTTTACCCAACAGGTTCACAAAATGGCTTGGAAAAATATCAAACAGCAAAGTTTTGCCGATGATCTTGTTGTGAT
>JALSIL010000157.1 GCA_026990095.1 Lysobacterales bacterium | reverse complement strand
TATCTTAAATTGTACATCAATGAGCTTTATGAGTTTGTTGATGTAAATTTTACGCAGAGGTAAAGCTGCGAGTTTCTGATCCACAGTTTGTTGAAATAAATCAATCGCCTCGATTGGTTTGTTTTGTTTTAATTTTATTGTTGCTAATTTGTATTTTACTTCAGCAACATTACTCATGGCCTCTAAAGACTGGGTTAATTTATAATTTTTTTGGAAAGCTTTGATAGAATTCATGTAATATTGTTCTGCCTTTTTATCTGCATTTTCCATCTCAAAATAATCTGCGTATTTAATTTGTAAACTGCCTAATTGTGACCACAAATATGAGTTGTCAGAGTCTATTTCTAGTGCATTATTGACGGCCTTCATCGCTTTGGAAAAATATTCAATCGGATCATTATTTTGCTTAATCGCAATGTCCGCTAATTTAATTAGTGGCTTTACCATATATCCTAATAAATTTGCATTATCAGGAAATTGTTGCAAGCCTTGTTCTACTACTTTTAAAGCTTGCTTATAAGTCTCAATCGCTAAAATGTTTTGTGATTCTAAGAAGGCTGCTTTGGTTGTGAACAGTATATTTAAGCTTGACCAAGGAGATTCTGCATCGGCTTTTAATTTTAATGCCTTTTGACACGCATCAACACCCTTATCGAATGCTTGGTATACATCGTTTTTAAGATTAAACATTTTTTTAACCTGAATATCAACACTAGCATTGGTGCAACGTGAAATATAATTGTAAGGATCTGAACGTCCAATGTTAATTGATTGTTCTAGCTTTTGGTTACTTAAATCCAAGTATTTTGTAGCAATATCATAGCCAACTTTCTGGCCTTCAACTTTAAATTTGTACAAATAGACCTCTGAAGCCAACCTTAATGCTTCATAGTGCCAAGGATTGAGTTTTATTTCAGCATCAGCAAATTCTAAGGCGGCATCATAGTCACCTTCAATATACGCCAAACGCGCTGCCAAATAATTGGCATCAATGGCTCCAGTTTGTGCTTTTTTTAAGTACCTTATCGCTGGAATATATGTTTCTTTTTTGGCTTTTTCTAGGTATAATTGCCGTTGTACTTTATCTTGAATGGACTTCGATTTAATTTTTCTGTTATTCCAATCAATAATTAATGATACACCCAGTCCACTGTATAGTCCAGATGATTCCCAACCTTTATTTTTAGCCAATTGAAAATAATCCAATGATTTTTGAAATCTCTTCATGTTTTGGTAAGCTAACCCTAATGTATAATCACTAAAACCCGTATCATCAACACCATTTTTTTCAATTTTTTGACGCAACAATTCAATTTCTGCAGAAATTTGTTGGTATTCTTTTTGCACATTGTGCAATGGTAGCAAATGAGTGCGTCTAATTCTGCTTTTCATGCCTTGAACTTTTACCATGTATTCTTTAGTCATTTGTACACGCTTTAAGGCATTAATTGATTGAAATATACTGTACCCAATGTTCACAATCACCAATAAAATGGTTGCCAATACAATCTTACTAATGCTGGGATGTTTTTTTACTTTTTTCGACAATCTTCCTATAATTGTAACCTTACGTGCAGAAATTACCTCTCCATTGAGATAAGCAATAAGATCTTTAACTAAGTCTTTCGTAGAGGAATAACGATGTTCTACATTTTTTTCTAAACACTTATAGATAATGGCTTGAATTTCACTGGGTACATGTTTTTTGAATGCCGCAGGTTCTGAGTGTATGGTTTTGAAATTAATTTCAGAAATACTGTCTGCTTGAAATGGCATTTCATGCTGCATCAACTTAAACAACAACACTCCTAAAGAAAATATATCACTGCGCCTGTCAATATCATGGGTTAATCCTTTGGCTTGTTCTGGTGACAAATATCCAGGTGTGCCAACTACCATTCCCGTCATTGTTAGTGAGGTGTTTTCATCATTTGTCGCAATGCCAAAATCTAACAATTTAACTGTTTTATTATGGTCTACCAATAAATTACTGGGTTTGATATCTCGGTGAACAATACCTAGAGAGTGTGCGTATACCAAGGCATCACAGACTTGTTTAAATAGTAAAATTCGTTGTTCAACATTCAGCTCTCCTTTTAAGGCATATCGAATTATATCTGTGCCTTTAATATACTCCATGACAAACCAAGGAACACCCTGTTCTGTTACTCCTGCATCATATAATTTTGCGATATTACTGTGATTTAAATCTGTGAGAATTTGTCTTTCGCGTTGAAAACGGTCTTTGAGAGATTGGCTTGCCATGCCTTGTGGAATGACTTTTAATGCTGCTTGTAATTGAACCTGTCCATCAATTCTTTCTACCAAGTAAACATTTGACATACCGCCTTTGCCAATGTGTTTGATAATTTTCCAATACCTAAAAGTTTGACCTTCTACAATTTCTGAGTTGTCTTCGATTTCTGATATTAAGCTTGAGTACTGTGGTATTTCATTATGAGAATTCATACCTTGCTTAAGTTTATCAATATCCTCATTCATTAATGAATTTAACAGCCTGAGGACTTTATCTTCTAATTTTTTATCATCTGTCATTTTGTAGTGGTTCAATTTTCCCGGAGACATTTAAAGTCACTTCTTAAAATTGAGAATTTCCAATTTGAAAATTTGATTTGCATATCAAATGATGCTTTTCTTCTTTTGCTTTACAATTAAATCATGGCACTTAATTAAAAGTCTATTATTTTGCTTTTAAAATTAAAAAAATAGTCATCATCGCGCCGCAGGCAATTTTCAGTAGCCAAAATTGCTGAATTCGATGCAGTATGGATAAAGGGTGAATATAGTGTGGGTAGGTGGTTCCTTAACTGAATATTTCTAATAGATTGATTGATCATTACACATTAAGGAGCAAAAGGTTTATCCATTAAATATACAAAAAATTGACCTATACCCCAAAAAACGGACACAGTTTTATTAACTTGCTTTTTCATACTCATCAGGCGATTTATAGCCCAATGTTGAATGAAGGCGTTTACGATTATAAAACGCCTCAATGTATTTAAACAAGCTCATTCTTACTTCTTCTAAGTTTTTATATTTCTCATGATGGATCAGCTCCTGTTTTAATGTTCCAAAGAAACTCTCACTAACAGCATTGTCCCAGCAATTGCCTTTTCTGCTCATGCTGATGGTTACTTTCTTTTTGTCTAATATTTTCTCTAACTCCTCTGATACATATTGCACCCCTCTATCTGAATGGAACATCTCTGGCAAGCCATTTCTAGTTGCTGTGGCGTTGCTTAGTGCATTACAAACAAGACTTGCCCTCATGTGATTATCCACATCCCAACCAACAACTTTACGGGCATATAAATCAATAATGACAGCCAAATATACCCAACCAACATTGGTGGCAATATAGGTAATATCACTCACCCAAACTTGATTTTTCTTAACTTTATTAAACTCTCTATTTAACTCATTTTTAGCAACTGGTGAGTCGTGATTTGAGTCAGTTGTGGTGACAAAACGCTTGAATTGCCTAGGATATATGCCATTCTTGCGCTTTATTTGAGCAATTCGTTTATGGTTTGCAATAACGCCTTGGTTCTTTAAATCTGCTTGTAAACGCAAAATACCATAAGTCTTATGACTCTGAGCAAAACTGGTTTGCAGTATTGTTAATATTTTTTGATTTTCTATATCTCGCTTACTCATAGGCCTACTTTGCCAGCTATAATATCCAGATAGTGATACTTCCATTACATCGCACGCAATTACTGTGTCAAATTCTGGATGTGATCTTATAAAATCATATTTTACGCTTGGTGTTTCGCAAAGTAGGCAGCCGCCTTTTTTAATATTTCACGTTCCTGTCGTAATCTTGAGACTTCTTTTCGAAGCTGTTTTATTTCATCTTCTGGCACTACTGTCCCGTTAACAAAAAAGAAAGTAAAATAATGACCTGATTCTGGGTTCAATTTGCTACAATATAGTTACTACAACTCATTGAATTAATTGG
>JALSIL010000156.1 GCA_026990095.1 Lysobacterales bacterium | reverse complement strand
ATGGCAGCATACATTAATTATGATTGATATAGATGGATATCGCCCAAATGTGGGCATCATCTTGCTTGATGATAATGGTAAAGTTTTTTTTGCAAAAAGGCACCAAGATAACGGCTGGCAATTTCCTCAAGGAGGGATAGGTTCCAGCGAAACCAGTGAAGAGGCAATGTACCGAGAACTCTATGAAGAAATCGGTTTAAAACCAAAACATGTCAAATTATTAGGTTCTACCCCTGGTTGGTTACGTTATAAGTTACCTAAAAAATTTCAAAGAAAAAACTCCAAACCATTATGCGTTGGGCAAAAACAAGTGTGGTACTTGTTAAAATTTCTTGGTAAAGACTCTCACTTAAGCTTTAATCACACAGGCTCACCAGAGTTTGATGATTATAAATGGGTGCATTTTTGGTACCCTGTTAAAAAAGTGGTGAAATTCAAGAAAGGGGTTTACATCAAAGCACTCAAACACCTCGAAGAATTGGCAAAAGCTCAAAGATGAGCCTTGCCATTGTTGTTACCGATCGTTGCACAAAGAATTTAAAACAATACTTGCAGTTGTTGCAACCTGATTTAGCTATTCAAATTTGGCCTGAAATTTATAACCCTGATGAAGTAGAGTATGCTGTTTTGTGGAAGCAACCTAAAGGAATATTGGCAGAGTTCAAAAACTTAAAGGCGGTGACTTCTCTCGGAGCAGGAATTGACTTTATAACAAGTGATGCAGGTTTGCCCTCAAATATTCCCGTACACCGTATTGTAACACCATTTTTAAAACAGCAAATGGCGCAATATATTCTGGCTTATGTTCTAAGCGATTACAGGGAATTAAAAGCTTATAAAACCCAACAACAAAACAAAGTGTGGTGTGTTAATAAATTGCCGCAGAAAACTGTTGGTTTTTTAGGGTTAGGGAGCATTGGTAAATTCGTTGCGGATAAATTTTTAGATTTAGGGTTCGACACAATTGCTTATACACACCACTCAGAAGTCGAAAACATTGAGTGCTTTCATGGCGAAATAGGCTTGAAGCATGTTATGCAAACCAGTGATTATATTGTGTGTTTATTGCCGTTAACTGCAAAAACCGAAGGCATACTGAATAAAAAACATTTGGCGTACTGCAAAAAACGCCCAATACTCATTCACGTTGGTAGAGGGGAACAACTGATAGAAAGCGATTTAATTAATGCACTGGATAAAGGTTTAATTAAAAGAGCCGTTATCGATGTTTTTGCTATTGAGCCATTGCCCGAAAACCATCTTTTTTGGAACAGAAAAGATATTTCCATAACACCTCACAACTCTGCTCGATCTGATGATAAGCAAACAGCCCAAGAAATTCATAAATGGCTTTTAACTCAGTTTAAACAGCCTTCCTGAGAGGTCTTTTTCTGATATAAAGCCTCTTATGCACCTTTGCAATAACCGTCCCTTTTTCATCAAATATATTGACGTTGAAAGTTGGCAAGTATTTTTCACCACTATTTGTTTGCTCAAATATTTCATCAATAATTTTATCGGTCAACTTAAACTGTGCAGAAACTTTACTTACGCCTGGCTTGATAAAATCGATACTGGCTACTTTATCCCAAACCACGTAGTTGCTCCCTAAAATATTGCTTAACATGAGCATATAAAATGGGTCAGTCATGGATATTAAACTGCCACCAAAATGGGTTTTGACGTAATTGCGGTTATACCATTTGAGTTTCATTGAGACTTGAGCATCCATCCAATCATCGCTAATGTAGTCCACCTTAATTCCAGCTCCAAGATAGGGTGGATAAAACCGTAAAAGCCATTTCATTCGATTAGCAGTTATTTTCATGACTTTAGTTCGACCGTTTTTTAATGATTAATAAACCAAGCACTAACAAGACAGCACCTACCGCCAACCCCCAAACGCTACCAGTAAGTCCAGCAAACAAATAAGCAACAATACAGCACGCACCATTAAATAGTGAATAAGGTAATTGAGTCTTAACATGATCTATTTGTGAACAACCCGCACCCGTGGCAGAAAGAATAGTGGTATCAGAAATCGGCGAGCAATGATCGCCAAAAAGCCCGCCAGATAGAACTGCACCAATACAAACATGCATAGGTGCACCAAATTGATAAGCCATAGGTACAATCAAAGGAATCAAAATGGCATAGGTTCCCCATGATGAACCAGTAGAGAACGAAATAATTGCACCAACGATAAATGCAATCAAAGGAATGAGATAGGCAGGAAAAGAACCGTCAGCTAAAGAAACAATATAATTAGCAGTACCCAAATCTTTACCAATGGCTCCAAGTGACCAGGCAAGAATTAAGATAATTAAAATGCTAAACATATTACCCATGCTTTTTAAATATAAATTAAATCCCTCAATTAAATTTTTAATGCCATATTTTGCCATCAAAATAATAAGTGAAAATGAAGCAAATATATAGCCTGTAGACAAGGCTGATCGAAAGGCATTGGATGGAATATGCGTCATATCAAAAGGAAAACCATTGGGTATAAGCAAAGAAAATAAAACAACCATCATAATAGATAAGGGCAACCAAACCATAATGGGTTTAGCTTTTGACTGCTCAAAGATTTCAACCTTTTCAACCATATCACCTGGTAGTGCAATTCCTTTGGCTCTATTTTCTTCGGCTGTTTTCATCGGACCAAAGTCAGCATTCATGGTAATAATTAATGGCACCATAACCACGGCAAGAATGGAATAAAATTGGAAAGGTGCCGCTTTGACATAAGCCGTAAAAGCACTTTCGGTAATGCCTAAATCTGAATATTCTTGAGCTATTAATCCTTGAGAATACAAACCCCAACCAATAAAAGGAATCAATACAGCCACAGGAGAAGCGGTGGAATCAATTATCCATGCCAGTTTAACGCGCGAGATTTTTAAACCATCCATAATTGGACGAAATAAAGGACCAACAATCAGCGGGGTTCCAGAGTCAGTGAAAAACAATAAAGAACCACTAGCCCAAGCGGACAATTTAGCTTTGGTCTTGTTGGTAATGTATTTAACCACCATGCCAGCAAAAGCAGCAGCGCCTCCTGATTTCTCCATTAAACCAACCAGCCCACCGATAAATGCCATTAACACCAAAATACCCGCATTAGAGCTTTTTGTCACTTGCGAGACAATGTATTTTTCAACCACAATGCCAACACCTGTAAAAGGATTTAAGCCATGCAAAATTAATACACCAAGTAAAACGCCAATAAAAAGCCCCAAAATAACATTTTTTGACCAAAGGGCAACCGATAAAGTGACCAACACAGGCACAATTGAAATAAAACCGTAGTTTTCCATTAAGCTTTTTACTCACCATTAATATTGACATAAGATGGTAACAAATAAAAAGAGAATAAACAATGACTAGATTTTTAGTTTTGGGCGCAGGCTTTGTTGCCGAACCAGTGGTTGAATATTTAAGCAGAAACAAAAGCAACCGCATAACATTAGCCGATTATGATTATGCAAATACCCAAAAGGTCGCTAATAAATACCCTCACATTTCAAATTTACAAATTGATGTCAGCAATAAAGCCGATTTAACCAAACTTATTAAAGATAAACACGTGGTGCTTAGTCTCGTTCCGGCGCCATTTCACGCCCTTGTTGCACAGGTTTGTATTGAACAAAAATCACATTTAGTGACCGCTAGCTACGAGACTGATGCCATGCGTGAGTTAGCCCAACAAGCAAAAGCTGCTGGCACTATTATTCTCAATGAAATAGGACTCGACCCTGGCATTGATCACTTAAGTGCCATGGAAATCATTGATGCAGCTCATAAAAATGGTGAAGAAATTGAGTCTTTTACCTCCTGGTGTGGTGGCATTCCTGCTCCTGATAACAACAATAATCCTTTGGGCTATAAGTTTTCATGGGAACCACGCGGTGCATTGATGGCTTTGTTGAATGATGCAATTTATTTGCAAGACAATGAGGTTGTTCAGGTCTTGGGTAAGGATTTGTTGTTGTGGAGTAAACGCATGAAGATAGCA
>JALSIL010000155.1 GCA_026990095.1 Lysobacterales bacterium | reverse complement strand
AGCAGGAGGAATCCAAGCGTTTGTAAAAAACGCCCCCCATAAAATAGAATACACGCCAATGACTTTAGAAGATTGGTATTTGGAGGTGGGTCGTGAAAAAGTTTAAAAAGACAATTTGGTATTTATTAATAAATAATAAAGAAAGGTTATTTATGGCAACCTTTTGGATGTTTTTTTATATTCCATTTAATTTAAGAAGATTGCTTGAGAAAGATGATTCCAATAATGAGTTAGTGGGTGTGCTTGTTGTACTTTCTATTTCAATAGTATTTGGAGGACTTTTATTTAAAGGAAAATCTAAGTTGACAGAAACATATATCGCAATGAATAATAAAAGTTATCAGAATCATATTAATATATCTTTGATAATTACATCGGTCTTATTTGGTTTAATAATTTCAATATTTTATTATCAAGGCATATATCAATTTATTGTTTATTTCCTAATATCAACAATAACTACCCTTTTCATTATTTCTAGTATTAATAATCAATTTTCATATAAGCGTATAAGTTTATTATTAGCACCTTTTTTTATGATTTGGCATGAAGATTTTATGATTAGTGAAAGACTGTCATTGATACTAATTACACTTGATTATTTCATAATGGTTATCATTATTCTTAGGTATAATCGTAAATTAAGCACATTAAAATTCAGGTTTGTTGCTGATGATTTAATTGATAATGCAGAAAAAAATTCATGTTACTTAGGATCTAAAATAGGGTCAATTATTGTAAACCTTAAAAGTTTCCGACAAGGGAAAATTGATTTTTCCATAAAATCTCCTTTTGTAATAACAGGCTTAATTGGAGTAATGGGTTTTTCTTTATTGCTTGTTTATAGCTTTTTAGCGAAAATAAGTTTATCAGATTTGTTAATACTTCCAAATATTTTGATAGCTTTGTTTGTATTAATGATCTCAGTAAATTCAAGTAAATTAATGTCAGGTACTACAAAATTTGCTCACGTATATACAGGAGGAAATCACAAGCAGTTTAAAAACAAACTCTTAGCGTCTTTTGACAAATCTATTTTACTTAATAGTTTAATATTTTTATCACTATTGTTTTTTGTGTTAACAATTGATTCCATACCATTTGATTACAGGTATTTATTAGTTTCATCAGCTGCTGTTTTTATTTTTTCCATATCATTTTATCCAATAATCATTTGCTGTTGTAGAAAGAAAATAGTTAGATTAATTCCTTTAGTCATATATACGTTGATTAATTTTTTCATAATTTATCAGATATTTGCAAAAGGAATAAATAACATATCAAAGGTTGAACTTTTATCTTTTATTGTTTTATGTATTGTATTCCGAGTTTTTGCTCAAATGCTGTTGTGGAATACTTCATACGAAAAATTGGTGAATGCCGACGAATGGTAAGATAAAATCATTTAATTATTTTTTGAAAAGCACAAACGGAAAAGCATCTTCTTTGCAAAAAACTAAAATAAGCACATGAACTTACACACACAACGCATGACTAAGGTCTTGCAGTTTATATTTTTGTGACTTACATCAAGTTGCTTAACTTCGTCACAATTTTTAACATTGAGAAATTGTATACTGGTAATCCTTTTGCTATTGTCTAGCAACAACAAATTAATTAGGAAAACACCTATGTTTAACGGGTTCAATAAAGTACGTAATTATTCACAAAAAATCTTTTTTATTGTGTGTTTAGTGTTGAGTTTTCAAAGCATGGCACAAGGTGATTTAATCTTCAAAAATGGAGCAGAAGAAATATTCACGTTAAGTTATATTGCAGGAGCCAATGGCACACTAAGTGGTCCTGCGACACAACAGGTGGAGATTGGCAATGATGGATTTGCTATAACGGCGGTTGCAAATGCTGGATTTGTCTTCGAAAAATGGGGTGATAATTCTACAGACAATCCCCGAATTGATACCAATGTGCAAAATGATATAAATGATTTTGCTGTTTTTGTACCAGCTCCAGCTGCTTTTGGGCAAGCGGGTACACATGCTATCTCAAACTATTATGAAGCAAACTCAGAAACGACCATCTTTTATCCTAGCGATGCCAGTGTTGCCAATAAAGTGCCCGTGGTATTTTTCTCACCAGGTTGGAATAATACCAATCCTGACCGTTACAAAACTATTTTAAGTTTTATTGCCAGTCATGGTTTTGCGGTTATTTATGCTAAAGATAAGGTTCATTGGCATCCTTCCACACAAATAACAGATTATAATGTCATGATAAATGATGCGGCAATTACCCCACTTTTGGATACCAGTAAAATTGGCGTGATAGGTCACTCCTTAGGTGGTGGGCATACCTTTGGGATTTTAGATATTTACAGCAAAGCCCCGTATAATTATGGTAGCAGTGGTCGTTTTCTGTTTGCTATCGAGCCGTGGTTTGCTTTTGATATGATGCAAGCCGATATGCAAAATTTACCGAATAACACCAATGCAGTGATTCAACAATATGGTTTGGGTGGATTTAATAGTGGAAATGCCACCGATCCACGGATTCCATTAACCGAATATTATATGTTGGAATCCATTGCCAACAACAAAAAAGATTACCAAGTCTATAATGATGCCGCACTTGACCATTATTATCCTTATGATAATGCACCTTATAACGTGGATTATCCCAGCAAACAAGTGATACTTGCACCACTCGATGCCTTAATGCAATACACCTTTGTAGATGCAAATAATACCGCAGCCCATGATGCCGCACTTGAAGTGGGCAATGATGATCCTTATGCTGATGGCAATGGCATACAAATCGTTTACCCTCGCGGTGATGCCAATGTGACTTATCCCTGTAATGGTGTCATTTTTACTACCTACAATATAGATTTTTGCGACATCAAAGGCTATCCCAATGCAAGCAAATTTACCGCAAATCCAACCAATAACGCCACGATTCAACCACCGCTGCTCGGCACAACAACCGATGTTGAATATGGCACAATCATCACCCGTATGACGCAAAGAGCATTGCAGCAGGATATTTATAATGGTACATGGGACATAACAGACCCACGAGGCAATCACCATCCTTATCCAAAAACCCAAGCGTGGAATGCCGATATGAGCATGATTCGCATGAACTACCGCATCTACGATGCCGACACCTTTCAAGAAATACCACTCACAACCCCAAGCGGTAATTATCCATTAACCACCGACACATGGGACACAGGGGATTTGTATATTATCAACGGTGCCTTAAATGAACGAAAATGGTCAACCATCGACCCTAATGTATTCTATGGTGTGTATAAATCTGGAACCAATGGACAGTTTTGGAAAGGCACAATAGACCGTGCCAATCAACTAATCAGCTATCCAGCTACACCCATTCACCATTTTGCTGGAAATTATGAAATATTTTCACTTGGCAAATTTGAAGGCAATATCTCTTATGATGACAACTTTGTGGTCTTTGCAGCCCGAAAAACAGGGCAAAATTATTTAACCGCAATAGTCTATGATAAAGCTAACGATAATGTTATTGCTCAAAAAGATTTTGATGGCACTAACGGCAATGCTTTTATCGAATGGACTGATTTTCCAGCCGCACAAGTCTTTGATTGGATAAGTGTTTCCCCCTTGGCAAACCATATTCTCATCAACACAGCAGGGGTCATGATGCAATACGACATGAACTTAAACTACATCGGACAACTGGCATCAAGCGCTGGGCATGGCGATATAGGCATCGCTCAAAATGGCGAAGAAATCTGGGTACAATACGAATACGGAGCAAACGTGGGTGTGTGGGCATACCGCTTACAAAAATTTGCCGATGGCGAACCTGTGAGTATTTATCGTCATCAACTGTTACCCGATAAATACAATGGCGGACACATTTCCTGTCGCAATTACCTAAGACCAGGCTGGTGTTATTTAAGCAACAAAAAAGAAGGTTTCCGCGAAGTCTATGCTCTGCGAATCAATTTTGCCGACATGAGCCTGCATGTGGTCAATCGTTTTGCCCAAACCCACACCCGTTCGATTGATGTGGCAGGCAATACC
>JALSIL010000154.1 GCA_026990095.1 Lysobacterales bacterium | reverse complement strand
AATTGGAAAAGGTTTTAGTTCAATTAACGTGGCACTGCGTCGCCATTTTAAATTGTATGCCAATATTCGTCCTGCCATTACTTTTCCAGGAACAAAGTCAAAATTTGATGACATTGACATTATAACAGTAAGGGAAAATACCGAAGGAGCCTATCGCCAAGAAGGTCAATTTATCAATGAAGATAGAACGGTGGCAAAAGCAGAAATCGTCATAACACGTGAAGCCTGTGAAAATATAATTCGTTATGCATTTGATATAGCGGTTAAAGCTAATCGCAAAAAGGTCACTGCTGTTCATAAAGCCAATATAATGAAAACGGTATCGGGTTTATTTTTGGAAGTGGCAGAAGAAGTGGCAAAGGACTATCCTCAAATTGAATTTAACACACTTATTGTTGATAACACGTGCATGCAGTTGGTGATGAACCCTCAACAGTTTGATATTATTGTCACAACAAACCTGTTTGGAGATATTATTTCTGACTTGTGTGCTGGACTCATTGGTGGATTAGGAATGGCACCTGGAGCCAATATTGGCACAGACTCGGCTATATTTGAAGCGGTACATGGTTCAGCTCCCGATATTGCAGGTAAGAAAATTGCAAATCCTACCGCATTGATACTGGCAGCAACTTTGATGTTGGAGCATATGGGCATGCACGACAAGGCTATCAATATTCGCCAAGCTATTCGTGGTGTGCTAAATGACAAAGACCGTTTAACTGGAGATTTAGGTGGTTCTGCAAAAACCTCTGAATTTACAGATGCAATTATTGAAAGACTATAAGGTATGTGCATATGCCTCTATAAATTTTATAAAGCAAAACTCACGGATGAGTAATGCTCTCTTTGCTCTTCAGATTGGTAAAAAGGCAGGTTGTTATTTTGGCAAAGTGCTTAAACCCAATTAGTTCTCAAAATTAAGAGAGCCTTGATTTTTATTAATGCCAACAGAGTGAATGATTTTTGTTTTATACTCTCGCGATTCAACATTGGATACAGTTATAAAGTCGGCATGGGCACTTTTATGATTGATTTCTAAGCGGATGAAGCCGCGGTGTCTGCCATCAGTCCACATTATTTCTTTATTTTGTGAAGTATTTAGTTCATCATAGCGTTGCATAATATCTGTGCCTAATTCCTCCATTATTGAACGCGGTGAACTTATTCCTGTCGTACCCAATTCCACGCCCATTGATTTGTTGGCATCGTCATAAAGCATATTAGTCCAAAAACTGTGGCTGTCGCCAGAGACAACCAGTAAATCACTCGCTCCAGCTTTGTTGGCAATTTGATAAAATCTCTCTCTTGCAGCAGGGTAACCATCCCACATGTCTAAATCTTCAGGGAGTCCGAGTTCACCCAATAGGGCTAACTTATCAATCTTACTTTTGCGTTTTCCTGTGAGATTTTCTCTAAGCTTATCTAATATTGGGTCTTTTAATCGAGGCGAAACAGTTTTTGCCATAACCGATGGACTGCCAATTATACGCCAGCTTCGTTCTGCATCAACTGATTCCTTTAGCTCTTTGCTTAAAAATGCTTCCATATTTTTTGATAACATGTTTCGATTTTGTGCACCCACAATATCTTTTAGAAAATCATGAGCTTGTTGTTTGTTGTGTATGTTGGGTAAAACTTCACTCAAACTTATTTGCTTGCTGCGACCTGTGTGGCGAGTTTCAAGAGTAATAAGGCTAACCAAGTCTCCGAATTTATAATGACGCCAGTTATTTTTCCGATCCATATCATGAGCTGGATCGCGTATCGGTAGCCACTCATAATAAGCCTGCAAAGAAGCTCTTCTCCTGTTTTGCCAATCACCTTCATCTTCTTGGTGGTTTGAGGCACCTCTCATCCACGGATTGTTGGTTGTTTCATGATCGTCCCACATTATTATTAATGGGTGGCGTGCGTGCATGGCTAATGAGCCAAGGTCGGTTTTATATTGAGCATGGCGTTGACGGTAATCATCTAAAGTAAGAGTTTCATGACTGGGAAAGTGATTTCGTCCGATGCGCTTGCCCGCATTACCACCAAAACCATTAATACCATATTCGTAAATGTAATCACCCATATGAACGACCAAATCAATGCTGTCATCTTTAGCAATGGCATCATAGGCATTAAAATAACCAAAAGGATAATTGGCACAAGTTGCCAAGGCAAGAACTAAGTTGTCAATATGTTCCTTTGGAAGGGTTAGGGTTTGACCAATTACAGAACTTATGCCATTGACCTCAAATTTATAGAAAAACTCTTCGCCTGAGGGTAAGTTATCCACCAATACTTTAACAGTATAATCACGGTTACTGGTGGTTTTAAAACTCCCTTTTTTGAGAATGTTGTTAAAACTATCGTCTGTGGCCAATTGCCAATTATGGCCTATCAACTTCACTAACCCGAGTCCAAATCACCACGCTATTGTGGTTTGGATCTCCACTAGCCACACCGTGATGAAAGTATTTATTATAGATTGGTTTGTCTTTGTTGTTAGTTAGATGACTGCAAGCAACGGGGAGTAAAATAACGCTTGATGCGGTAAGTTTTAATACTTGTCTTCGAGTAATCTTTTTTTTCATTGTTTTTTTCAAATATATATCGGGATTAGGGTGTTATTTTCACTGAATTAATATAATTGAGACCTTTGCATAACTCATGGCACGTGTTAACTTATGGTACGTGTTAAAAAGTTGCAAAAAACACCACTCCGCGTTAAAAAATTCGCAAAATAGCGAGCTATTTGACTCATTTTTTTCCTTGATTGGTGCTTTTTTCATTCTTTTGTCCACCATCCCAGAGTTTTGCATGGGTCTCTAATTTAACTGAATTCAGGTCATTACACTATAGTTAAATTACATTTTAACAAGAAAAGTTTAAAAGGAATGCCGCATTAAAAAAAGTTATTATTAGCAAAAATTAAATTGATGCTTGACATGAGTGTTAAGACTGTTATATTAGCCGATACGAATGATATAATGTTCGTAAAAATATATAACTTAACTAAAAAATTAATACAAGTCTGGGAGACTATAAAAATGAAAACAAAATTTAACAAACGAACGGCTTTATTTTTAAGCATGTTTGCCCCGTTAACGATTGGTTTTTCATCACAAACTTTTGCTCAAGATGGATCGGATGATGTTGAAGAAGTGGTAGTATTGGGTTCACGCCGTGCTGCTCGTTCTGCAACTGATTCTGCTGTTCCAGTTGATGTAATCAGTGGTGATGATTTTGTAAACCAAGGTGTAACGGATCTTAGTACCTTATTGAAGAATGTCGTGCCTTCATATAACGTAGGGACTCAACCTATTAGTGATGCAGCAACTTTGGTTCGCCCTGCAAACTTACGAGGACTTGCCCCAGACCATACATTAGTGTTGGTTAATGGCAAACGCCGTCACCGCTCAGCCGTTATCTCTTGGCTAGGTAATGGTGTAGCTGATGGTGCTCAAGGTCCAGATATTTCGCAAATCCCTGCGATTGCACTAAAACAAGTCGCAATTTTACGTGATGGTGCAGCAGCACAGTATGGTTCAGATGCTATTGCTGGTGTGATGAACTTTGTATTAAAAGATGCTTCGGATGGTGCTTCTTTCGAAGCACGTTATGGGCAATATTATGAAGGAGATGGTGCTACTTACAACTTAGCTGGAAATATTGGTTTACCATTTACAGACAATGGCTTTGTAAACTTGTCATTTGAATACGGCGAATCTGATGATACCGATCGTTCAGTTCAACGTCGTGATGCACGTGGCATTATCGCTGGATATCAGGCGGCAGGATTAACGCCTCCTCCAATTGCAGACCCAGCACAAATTTGGGGTCAGCCAATTATTAATGATGACATTAAGTTGACTTATAATATGGGTGTTGATTTAGGTGGAGATAAAGAATTCTATGCCTTTGGTAATTATGGCTCTAAAGAAGTCGATGGCGGTTTCTTCTTCCGTAACCCAAATACCCGTGGTGGTGTTTTTAGTGGAGATGGTGGAGCAACACTGTTAATTGGTGATGTTTTAGATGCACAAGATGGTATTTTAGATGGTTCTGCTGGTTGTCCAGTAGTGACTATTACAAACGGTGTTCCTGATCAAGCTGCGTTAGCTCAAGTTTTTGCCGATCCTAACTGTTTTTCATTCCAAGAAATGTTTCCAGGTGGATTTACTCCGAGATTCGGTGGTACGGTTGAAGATTTTGCTACAACTGTTGGTTTAAGAGGTGAAATGGATAATGGCTGGGCATACGATGTCAGTGGTTCTTTCGGTCGCAGCTTTGTTGACTTTACTATACGCAACACAGTAAATGCATCTCTAGGTCCAGATACGCCAACAACGTTTGACCCAGGTGCTTACGAGCAGGTAGAGAAAAACTTCAATCTTGATTTATCTAAAGAGTTTGAAGTGGCTAGTTTTTATTCAGGTTTAAATGTTGCTGTTGGTGCTGAATGGCGACAAGAGGCATTTACTGTTAAAGTGGGTGATCCAACCTCATTTGAGATTGGTCCATATGCAGCACAAGGTTTTAGTTCTGCTTCAAATGGTTTCCCTGGCTTTTCAAACTTAGCAGGTGGAACATTTAAACGCTCAAACTATGCGGCTTATGTTGATTTAGAAGCAGATGTTACCGAGAGTTTGTTAGTAGGAGTTGCCCTAAGATTTGAAGATTTCCAAGATTTTGGTACGACAACTAACGGAAAAATTGTTTCTCGTTATGAATTTACCGATGATTTTGCAATACGTGGTGCATTCAGCACAGGCTTTAGAGCACCAACTCCAGGTCAATCCAATACATTTAATGTCTCGACACAGTTTAGTGCAACTGGTGAGTTAGTTAATAACGGAACCATTCCAGCAACTAATCCAGTGGCTGTTTCCCGTGGTGGTAAGCCACTAGATGCAGAAAAGTCTCAAAACTTCACTTTTGGTGTTGTTACAAATATTGGTCCAGTTGAATTAACAGTAGACTACTTTGCAATTAATCTAGATGACCGCATTACATTATCCCAAGATAATGCACTGTCTCAAGCTGAAATTGACGTATTGTTAGCAGAAGGAATCACCAGTGCAACAAACTTAAGAAACTTCCGTTTCTTTACCAATGGTTTTGATACTGAAACTCGCGGACTTGATGTTGTTGCAACTTATTCAACAGAAATTGGCAATGGAAATACAGACTTTGTTTTATCATTTAATCGCACTGAAACAGATGTAGTTAGAGTTGATTCTTTTACTCTACCTGATGGTACCACGGGTACATTACTTGGTGGCGAAAGAATAACTGAGCAAGAAAGAGGTCTTCCTCAGACTCGTTGGAACTTCTCAGCTAACCATGTAGTTGGCGATTGGAGATTCTTAGGTCGTTTAAATCATAACAGTGGTTACTACGGAACAGATAATAATATTTTTGTTGGTGACAACTTAAGTTTGGATCTTGAAGCGGCATACTCGATTAATGATAACATGACTGTTATTCTTGGAGCACAAAATGTAACGGATGAGTATCCAGATGAAATATTTGGTACTTTGAACGGTCGACCTGACTTGGGCAGTGGTTCTGGTAGCAGATATGACCAAAACTCCCCATTAGGCTTTGGTGGTGGATTCTATTACCTCAGATTCCGTTACGACCTATAAGTTATTTGTTAATGTTTAAAGACATGATTATATAACGAAAAGACAAAATACCCACTGTAACTATGTTTATAGTGGGTATTTTTTATGAAGAAA
The DNA here is from genome assembly GCA_026990095.1 of Lysobacterales bacterium. Lineage (GTDB taxonomy): Bacteria > Pseudomonadota > Gammaproteobacteria > Xanthomonadales > Marinicellaceae > NORP309. The sequence continues at coordinate 18,148 of JALSIL010000154.1, read as the reverse complement.
TTTAAAAAAGAGAATTAAACAAAATGGGCACAAAAATGATTAAATCAAAAAAATATCTGGCTTTAGTGCTAGCTATTAGTGCAACAGCAAGCTTTGCACAATTAAATGAGATTGTGAAAACAGGAGCTGCTAAAGTAAAAGATGCACAAAAATCACAAGCACGAGTAGACAAAATTGTCGATTCATCACAAGCACGATTGGTAGAATACCGCAGTCTGCTTAAGCAAGTTGACGGATTGAAAGTCTATAACAATCAATTGGATACTCAAATCAAAAGTCAGTTGGCTTTGATTGAGAAGTTTGAACATTCAACCGCACAAGTGGCACTAATTGAACGTCAAATGTTACCACTTATTATTAAGATGGTTGGTAGTTTAAGAGATTTTGTTGATTTAGATCTACCCTTTCATGAACAAGAACGTGCAGAACGTATATTGTTCCTTGAAGAAAATATTGAAAAACCAGAAGTGGATATTTCTGAAAAGTTCAGACAAGTTCTTGAGGTTTATCAAATAGAAAATGAATACGGAAGAAAAATGGATTCCTATTCTGCTATTATAACGGTTAATGGTCAAGAGCAAGATGTTAACGTACTTCGTGTTGGTCGCATTGCCTTAGTTGCTCAAACGAAGGATACAAAATTAAGTGCTGTTTATGATAAAGCAACCAAGTCATGGGTTGAATTAGATAACGCGACTTATAGAAATTCAATTAAAAATGGTATTAAAATGGCAAACAAACAAGCATCAATTGGTGTAATGAAGTTGCCAATTCCAGCACCAGTAGGAGTTAAATAATGAAATCTTTAAATGTTAAAACACTCCTTATACTATTGGCTCTTATATTTTCTGTAAGTAATGTATATGCAGCTGATTTATCCATGAATGATTTGTTGCGTAAAGTTAAGGCTGGGCGTGCTGCGGATAGTGCAGATAATGCAAGACGTCTTCAAGAATTTAAAAAACAAAAGCAACAACAAGAACAAAAAATTCGTGATGTAAAAGCTCAAATTGCTGATTTGGAAAATAAAGCCGCTCAAATGGAAACCCAATTTAACGAAAACGAGTTAATAGTTGAAGAAAAAAGAAAACAACGTGATGAAAGATTGGGTTCGTTAAAAGAACTGTTCGGTCACTTGACTTCAGCTGCTGCTGATTTACGTGTTAACTTTGAAAACTCAATTACCAGCACACAATTTCCAAACCGAACTGAATTTTTAGTTGAGTTGATTAAAAAGATGAACTCATCAACAGACTTGCCTTCAATGGAAGATATTGAACGTGTGTGGTTTGAAATGCATCGTGAGATTACTGAATCTGGAAGTGTTGTAAAATATCAAGCAAAAGTTGGTATAGAAGGCCAACAAGAAGTGGTTCGTATTGGTGTGTTTAATATGGTTTCAAATGGAAATTACCTTGAATACAAGCCTGATACAGGTGCTTTAAGCATACTTGCAAGACAGCCATCTGACTATCAAGCAGGTGCACAAGAATTACAAAATGCAACCTCTGGATTTACACCGGTTGGAATTGACCCAACAGGTCCTGCGGGAGGCAGTTACTTAACCGCTTTAATCAATACACCGACTTTGATTGAAAAATGGCACGAAGGAAAACTAGTAGGGTATATTATTTCTGCTGTTGCAGTTTTCGGTATTTTATTATCACTTTGGAGATTTATCGTACTTAGTGGTGTCTCTGCAAAAGTGAAAAAACAGATTAAGTCTGATGAATTGTCAGATAAAAATCCGCTTGGTCGAGTTTTGTTAGCGGCAGAAGCTAATGGCAATGCAGATGTTGAAACTTTGGAATTGCGTCTTGGTGAAGCAATATTAAAGGAAAGAACGGCAATCAACAAATCACTGCCTTTGTTGAAAATTATATCCATGGTCGCTCCATTATTAGGGTTGTTGGGTACAGTAACAGGTATGATTTTGGTGTTTCAAGCCATCACTATATTTGGTGCAGGTGATCCTAAACGTATGGCAGGAGGTATCTCAGGTGCACTTGTGACGACGGTATTAGGTTTGATTGCAGCAATCCCAATATTATTATTGCATACATTCTTAAGTGGCAAAGCAAAAGGCATAATGCATGTCCTTGAAGAACAAAGTGCAGGCATCCTTGCAGAACGTGCAGAACGTAAATAAGGAGAGCACACAATGCTAATATTTTTATTAGATTTATTTGAAGATATTGATAATTTTTTCAATAAAGGTGGGCCTGTACTGTATATCATTGCAGGAACAACTTTTATTATGTGGGCAATGATTTTAGATAAGTATTTGTACCTAAAGTTTAGCTTTAAACATGACTTTGCTAAAGCACAAAAAGTGTGGAGTTCGCGTAGTGAGCATAAATCATGGAATGCTCATGCAATTAGAGAAAAATTGATTTCTGAAGTGCAAGAAAAAATTAACCATAATATCCCTGTCATCAAAACACTAATAGCCTTGTTGCCATTATTAGGTTTATTAGGAACAGTGACAGGAATGATTGAGGTTTTTTCTACACTAGCTGCCACTGGTGGTGGTGATGCGAAATCTATGGCAAGTGGTGTATCCAAGTCAACGATTCCAACAATGGCTGGGATGGTGGTAGCACTTTCGGGTGTATTTGCGAACACATTTGTCACTCAATTAGCCGACAAAGAGAACAGTGAGACAGAGGAGCGTTTAACTTTTGAAGACTAACTGTTAAATAGATTGCTCCATGGGATTGCCATTTCCACAGTTTAAAAAGTCATTGACTAGCGTCAAGTATTTTTTTAAACTTGAAGTAACAAACCCATGGAGCAATTAGAATTATCAATCGTTTTAAAAAAAGTTAAAGTTCACTATATAAACAAACAAATAAAAGAGAAAAACTATGCGTAGAAGTTTTCTATCAGAATCAGCAGGTGAAGAAGAAGGAGCCATTGATTTGACTCCAATGTTAGACGTGGTGTTTATCATGTTAATTTTCTTTATTGTCACTGCTACATTTATTAAAGAAACAGGAGTGGAAGTCAATCGCCCTCCAGCTAGTACATCAAACAAAAAAGATGACACGACAGTATTAATTGCAATTAGTCCAGATAACTCCATTTGGATGGATAAACGTCGAATTGATGTGCGATCCGTTAAAGCGAATATTCAACGGTTGCACGCTGAAAACCCAGAAGGCGGGGTCGTTATCCAAGCGGATGAATTAGCTTCTATAAAGACATTTACTGCGGTATTAGATGCAGCCAGAGAGGTTGTTGATCCTGGTAAAATATCTTTATCAACAAGCCAATAAGGAGTAAATAATATGGTTATTAAACGAGCCATCATTACTGTGCCTTTGGCATTTGTAGTAACAGCAGCATTGTTAATGTTAATGGTTGCGCTAATTGAAATGGGGGATTTAAAATTAGATAAATCAAAAAGCATAAAGATGCCAAATATTTTTATGCCAGAAGTTGAGTCAATGGCAAATAGAGAAGTGCAAAAACCTGAGAAACCAGTGGTTGATGAACAGCCACCTCCTGAGATTCCTCAGCAAGATTTTGATCAAATTGATGCAGACTCTAATATAGGAGCAATTAATGCACCTGATAGCATGACGGCAGATTTAGATTTGAGTATTGGAACAGGCTTATCTGCTTCAGATGGCGAGTTTTTACCTATCGTAAAAGTTGCGCCACAATATCCATCAAGGGCATCATCTAGAGGCATTGAAGGTTATGTAATTTTATCCTATACCGTCACAAAGCAAGGAACGGTATTAAACCCAGTAGTGATAGAAGCACAACCAGAAAATATTTTTAATAAAGCCGCGATAAAATCGGCACTTCGTTATAAATATAAGCCTCGAGTAATCGATGGTGTGCCCCAAGATGTTCCAAATGTTAGAACAAGAATTACCTTTAAGTTGGCGGACTAGAATGATGAAGAATTTAAAATTATTAATTATAATCGTGAGTTTAGTGGTCAGCATGCTTGCTCAAGCAGGTCGTCACGATAAGAAAGAACAAGCCACAGGTGCAATTGATGCTAAAACCTTTGAAAAATTAATGAAAGCACAAGAACTTACTGAGGCAGGCAATCATGAAGCGGCATTAGCAGAACTGGATGCTTTAAAAGCAAAAGGTAAGGTTAGTGGCTATGGTAAATCACAAATGTATAATTTTTATGCCTTTATTTATGCATCAAAAGAAGATTATCAAAAAGCCATTAACGCCTATTTAGAAGTGATTAAAATTCCAGAAACAACGCCAGCTCTTGCTTTGCAAGCAAAATACACGGTTGCTCAGTTGTACTTTCAGCTAGAAAAGTTTCCACTTTGTATTAAGTATATGAATGAATGGTTAAGTGAGGTTGAGAAACCAACGCCAACATCGCATATTATGCTTGCCCAAGCTTATTATCAATTGGAAAAGTACGATCAGGCCTTGAAAAACGTAGATAAAGCCGTTGCCTTAGAAACTAAAGCAGGAAGAAAAGTAAAAGAAAATTGGTTAAGGTTGAAGTCTGCCTTGTATTACGATAAAGGGGATTATAAAAAAACAGCACAAACATACGAGCAGTTGGTGAAATTATATCCTAAGTCTACTTACCTTAAGCAATTAGCAGGTATGTATGGAGAGCTTGGTCAAGACATGAAGCGCTTAACTTTATTTGATTCTCTCTACTTAAATGGAGATATCAAAAAGGGTAAAGACATTTTGAATCTAGCCTACATGTATTTAGGGCAAGATGTCCCCTATAAAGCGGCTAAGTTAATTGAGAAAGGCATGAAAAGTGGTGCCATTGAAAAAAGTCAAAAAAACATAGAAACTTTAGGCAATACATGGGCACAAGCGAATCAGCATGATAAAGCAATTCCAGTTTTAGAGCAGGCGGCAAAATTATCTGATAAGGGCGTGTTATTTGCACGATTGGCTGGTGTTTATTTTGATGCAGGTGACTATAAAAAGGCCGCTACAGCAACTAAGAAGGCTGCTGAGAAGGGAGGGTTAAAAAACCCTGGAAACAATTATTTATTGATGGGTATGGCTTATTCAAACTTGAAACAATATAATAGTGCTTTACAAGCTTTTAGACAGGCAAAGAAAACTAAAAAAGTGTTAAAGGATGCTAGGGCGTGGGAAAAGCACACGTTAAAAGAAATTAAACTAATTGAGGATTTGAAAAAGGGACAATTGGAGTTAGAAGAAAAAACCAAGAAAACACTTGAGTCTGAAGAAAACAATAAAGAAGTTTAAGCCTTAAGGTTTCTAATGCATTATAAGCCCTATTTATTAGGGCTTTTTTATTGGTAAAATCTAAATTTGCAATTGACGGGTAACTGCGATAATTGCGAAATTGCTAGATTTGTAAGTTGTAAGATTCGAGCATACCCTCCAGTGGTTTGTGCATCTCGCATAAGAACAATAACTTTACCTGAAGGGGTCAATTGCACTGTGCCTGGCTGCACAGAAGATGTGATTATTTCATCTGTGCCAGCGGGCAATTCTTGATTAAAGAGAAAAGCCATTCTATTGGATTGAGAAGAAAGGCTAAAGCTTTGTGAAAATAGTTTTGTTTTTGTTTGCTTGCTTAAAAGAGAAAACTCAGGTCCTTTGAGTGTGGGTATTAAATAAGAATCAAAAAGCTGTTTGTTTAATTGCACAGAAGCACGATTTCTAATTACGCGGTTGCAATGACTCGAGGGAATAATTTGATTTTTTTGTAATTGACTAAAACGGGTTATGCCCTTGTATTGGGATTGACTGTTTAAGATTTTTTCATGATTAAATCCACCAAGAATGGAAAGGTAGTTTCGACAACCTAAGCTTGTTTTACCAACCTCCAAGATATCCCCTTTTTTAATACTTAAAACCGTATTAATGGAAACACAGTGCGAATTAAGTAATAACTGACATTGTGCACCTGTAACAGCAACGTAAGTACTGGCAAGAAACTGTATACGCGGTCCAATAAATGTGCTTTCAATAACAGAACAATTGGGTGAATTATTGAGTAACGCGTTAGCTAAATTATAACTGGTTAAATCCATACAACCACTTACAGGCACACCAAGGTGGCGGAACCCAAAACGACCCGCATCTTGAATAGAAGAATGAAAACCAGAAGAAAGAATCTTAATCATTAGCACAAATAGAATGGTATTGTGAGAGTGAAATTGGTATAAATTTTAAGGTATCCATCGGCGACAATAAGCAAGGGTTGGGTTTTCGGGAATCAAATAAATCAATTGGAGTGTTGCCAATAAGGTTCCAACCAGCAGGGGATTCAAGCGGATAAATACCAGTTTGATTACTACCAATGCCAATACTGCCTTTTTTGACGCGAACTCGAGGAGAAGAAAGGCGTGGGGCATGAAGCTTCTTATTTAAACCGCTTAAATAAGGAAATCCAGGTAAAAATCCAATAAAGTCGACAGTATAAATAGGGGTGCTATGTAAAGAAATAATTTTTTCAACAGAAAAATTTAGCCCTCTTGAGAGGGAAATTAAATCAAGCCCTAACGATGGATGGTAACACACAGGAATCTCCCAATGAGAGGATTTAATTTTAGTGTAAAAATCGGTGTTTTCATACAATTCTAATAGCTCGTCAATAAATAGTTGAGCTGCAATACCATGATTCACATAGAGTGTAAGACTGCAATAAGCAGGAACAGAATCAATAATGAGGTCAGGGAATAATTTAAGGATTGCTTTGTTAAAATGATAAATTTCACGGCTTGTGTTGGGGTTTATTTCATTTTTCCATGTAATGAGAAAACTAGATTGTTCAATTTGTTGGATGTTTATTGGCATTTTCTGTATAAATACTGAGCAATTTGTAGAGCTTTAGGGTTATCGGAATGCAAACAAAAAGTATCGGCCTTAATGGCAACTTTATTGCCATCAATGGTTGTAACAAGGCCTTTATTAATAATTGATTTGATTTGACTACAGGCATTTTCGGGTTTTGTAATAATAGCCCTTTTTAGTGAGCGATTAACGAGGCTAAGGTCTTGGTTATATCGCCTATCGACAAAGGCTTCATAAATCACTTCAAATTTACCTTTTGCCAGTTGAGCTAGGGCAGATTTATAGGGTGCAAATAGTTTAACGGAAATATTTAATTGAAGATAAACATCTAAAACCAGTTGAGCGAGACGAGAATCAAAACAGGTTAAATTATACAAGGCTCCGTGGAGTTTAATGTGATTCATTTTAACATTGAGCTGCGAACACAGCACATTGAAGTTGGAAATTTGATCGTAAAGAGATTCTGATAAATCATCGGCAGAAAGTGAAATAATCTTTCGCCCGAAATTCTCTTTATCGGGAAATGAAGGGTGTGCACCCACCAAAACATTGTGCTTAATGGCTAACTTTAAAGTCGAACAAATACTCTGAGTATCGCCAAAATGGCCACCACAAGCAATATTGCATTCGTGAATATAAGGCATTAGTTTGGCATCATTGCTGATGCCCTCACCCAAATCGCAGTTAATATTAAATTTCATTGAGCAATTATATCGATAATATTGGTAAAGACCAAGACAGGCAAAACAAATTATACCAGCAACCTTAACAAAATTTTAACTTTATGTTAATATACAGTGATTGGATGAAACATAGGGGACAAAACAGCAACAACTTAACTTAAAGCTGCCTATATTTTTATTGCCAAGAAGAAATACTTAAAATTAACAATGAGTAAATGACTCAGTGGGAGAAATTATGAAATTTAGAAAATCGGTACTAACCGTTTGTATTAAAGCAGCAATGGCATCAGCGATAATAGCACCATCAATATTGTTGGCACAAGAGGATACAAATGATGATTCACCAGTATTAGAAGAAGTTATTGTCACCGCACAACAACGCGAACAGTCCTTAGCAGATGTGCCAATTTCTGTTGCAGTAATAGATGGTGAACTTTTAAAAGAACAAGCCATCGAAAAAATGGCTGATTTGCAGTTTTCAGTGCCAAACTTTACCATGGCAGAAAGTGGAATAGGTACTAATGTATTTATTCGTGGCATTGGGTCAGGAAACAATCAAGGTTTTGAACAATCTGTTGGTGTCTATGTGGATGGTATTCATCGAGGTCGTGCTCAACAAGCACGTGCACCCTTTTTTGACTTACAAAGAGTTGAAGTATTACGTGGACCACAATCCATTCTATTTGGTAAAAACTCTATAGCTGGAGCATTGAACATGACAACGGCACGACCGACTAATGAGTTCGAAGGAGAGTTGATATTAAATCATGGCTTTACCTTTGGTGATACAGAAGCATCGTTAGTTTTATCTGGTCCAGTTAATGACCGCTTCCGATATCGTATAGCAGGTCGTTACCATGAACTTGATGGATATGTGGAAAATCTAACCCTAAATCGAGAAGAACCTCAGCAGTCGGACTATACACTAAGAACAACTTTTGAGTTCGATTTTACTGATACAATGATGGGAACATTAAAAATTGAATCATCTAAATTTAATGTGATTGGAAGAAACATAGAGACCATAGGGGAACAACCTGCAGCTGGAGGCCCTTTTGAGGGTTTTACCTATTCTGAAATATTAGCAGGGGTTTTTGGTCAGGATTTATCAGTACTAAATAACACCTTAGATGGAAAACGCCACGCCAATGGAGATTTTAGTAATAACGATCAATTTGAAGCAGTATTGATACTGGATTGGGATTTAGATAACCATTCTTTGCGTTCAACAACAGGAATATCCAACTTTGAATTTGACGATAATTGCGATTGTGATTTTACAGGTGCTAATATTTTTACTTTACCGCTGTCAGAAAAATTTGACCAAGTCTCACAAGAAATTCGCTTAACATCAAACCTAGATGGTCCATTGAATTATATTATTGGAGCCTACTATCAAGATAGTGATCATAGGTTTCGAGATCAATTAAGTGTTCCAGGAAGTTCAATTCTGGTGCCATTGTTAAATAGCAACCCAGCATTCCCTCCAGGGGCCAATATTGGTGATTTATTTGCTAATACGGCAGCTCCTCGTGAGGCATTGGTTAATAGTTCGGTGGCTTCGGTTTTCGGTCAAGTTGATTGGGATTTTAACGACAGCATGACATTGCAGTTAGGAGGGAGATTAACTCATGAGACTAAAAATGGTACAAAAAACTTAACAATAACCCAAATAGATGGCAGCCCTTTGTCACCACAACAAGCTATTGCTGCTGACTTTTATGGTTTGGTGTTTGATATAGGCTCGTCAAATCTCCTAAACGTAGTAGACCCAACTTTATCTTCAAGATTAGGAACTCACCCTGTTGCAGGACGCATATCTGATACGGCATTCACTCCAGATATAAAGCTGTATTGGGATGTATCTGATGATACGATGCTCTATGTTAGTGCGGTTCAAGGCAACAAATCAGGTGGTTTTGACTTTAGAGGCAATAACAAAGGTGCATCAGCGACATCAGAGGAAGCTTTTGAGTTTGCCAGTGAAAGAGCAACGAGCTTTGAGTTTGGTGGGAAAATGAGCTTGTTAGATGGTGCAGCAGAACTAAATTTTGCCGCTTACTACACAAAGTATAAAGACTTGCAAGTTTCGATTTTTGATGGAACACTGGGGTTTAATGTGGGTAACGCGGCTAAAGCAGATGTTAAAGGTTTAGAATTAGATGGGCGTTGGCAAGCAACAAATAATTTAACTTTAACAGGTTCACTTGCCTTTACTGATTTTGAATTTATAGATTACACCAATGGGCGTTGTAACTTTGGTCAAGCACCCAATGGACCGCAAGCGGATGATGGTTTCTGTGATTATTCAGGTCAGACCAACCAACTGGCATCAGATTATCAAGGAACCTTTAGTGCACACCACAACAAAGAACTATCTGGTGGAATGGAGTTAGATACCACATTGAATGTTTTCTTTACCGATAAATACCATGCGTCAGCAAGTTTGGATCCTGCTTTAATACAGCCAGCATACCAAACTTTAAATTTGCGTGTTGGCTTATCAAATCCAACCAATGGATGGAGTGTGGCAATTTTAGGTGAAAACTTAACAGATGAAGATATTATTCTTTTTGGTGGCGATGCTCCCTTGTCAGGTTCTACTTTTGGTGCAATTTCAAAGTACGTTTTTGTAAATCAGGGCAGAAGAGTAGCGGTACAATTTACTAAACAGTTTTAAATAGGCAAAGGTCTCTAATAAAGGAGAGAGAGGAGGAAATCCCCACGCAAGGTGGGGATTTTTTTAGAAAAAGTTTAATGCTTTCCCAAGGGATTTTATCGCCAGTCCAAGGGTGATGAAAAGAATCAGAATGCCGAGGCTATTTTGCATTTTTGAATTAACATGCGAACCAAGTAGGGGTTTATTATTCATAATCCAAATTAAGAAAAGTGCGATTAATGGCAATAATAATCCATTGGCAATTTGAGCAAATTTAATCACCTCGATAGATTTGAAACCAATTGATGAAAAAACAACGCCTAAAATTAAAATAACAATCCATGTTATTCGGAAATTACAAGATTTGAGATTTTTCTGCCAATTAAAACAGCCCGATGCAACATAGGCAGCTGCCAAAGGTGCAGTAATGGCAGAGGTGATTCCTGCGGCAAACAAGCCAATGGCGAGTAGGTATTTAGCATAATGACCAAATAAAGGCTCTAGACCCAAAGCGAGATCACTGGCATTATGAATGTCGCCACCCTTAATGGCTGCAGCACAAATCATAATTGCTATAGAAACGATACCACCACCGATTATTGAGATGAATGTATCACGCTTTGCAGCATCTAAATCTGTTTTTGTTGACCACTTTTCCTGCACCAATGAAGCATGCAGAAATAAATTATAAGGCACCACAGTGGTGCCGATTAAACCAATTATAATCAGTGAACTGCCTTGGGGAAAAGAAGGAACGAGCAAACCCTTAACAACAGCTACCAAATTTGGAGAAGTCAGAATTGCCGTGATAACAAAAGCCAAAGACATCAAAAGAACTAATGACACCAGTGCGTTTTCGATAAATTTATAATTGCCAATCCACAAAACAGTAAAAGCGACTAAACCGATAAGTAAACTAAAAATATTGACAGGTGTGTTTTCGAGTTGAAAAGAAGAACTTTCAAATAGGGTTTCCAATCCCAAAACGCCGCCACTAATATTGCCCGCTTCATAAGCGGCATTTCCAACTAAGATTGCCGATACCATTAATAAGATGGCGAGCCATTTAAATAATGGGTTAGGAATTTCGTTTCGCACGGCTTGAGCCAAACCTTTGCGTGCAACCAACCCAAGTCGTGCCGACATTTCTTGCAACATAATTGTTGCAAAAGTCGAAAACACCATTGCCCAAAGCAAAACAAACTGGTACTTAGCACCTGCAATAGTGCAAATGGTCACCGTTCCTGGGCCAATAAATGCGGCAGCAACAAGCACGCCTGGACCTAAGTTTTTAAATGGATTTTTCATTAAATTTCTTTTTTATTTTGACTTTGGTTTAAAGTATAGATGGCAAAACTACCAAGCCAGTGCCCACCTTCATAACTGTCTGAGACAAGATTAGGCAAAGAGTAGCGCACGTGCTTATCGGCAAGCTTTCGTAAATGAGCATAGCGAGGGTATTGGTTCGCTAAACCATACAACACCCAAGCACGACTAAAATTCAACCCATCTAAATGCACTAACTTGCCATCGGTTCTATCTGAGACGACTCCCACATTCAAATCAAATTTCTTTTTTCGCATTTTGGGTAAGAAATGCCTTAACCACGCATGAAATTCTTTTTCAGGCAAAACCCGGCGCATGATGTCAACTTCTTCTAAACAGGGCGATAAAAAATCAAAACCACCAGGTTCCCACTCAAGGGGACAGTTTTTATCTTTGAGGTAAAAATGCCGAGCTCTTTGGGCGATGGTATTAAGGAGCTTGTTATCCCCAACTGCCTGAGCATAATCAAAAGCAAAAACCATACCAAAGGCGGTGTTGGGGTGTTCACCCACGCGAATGCTGTAATAAAGTTTGGGTAAAAACTCAATAAATTTATTCGCAAATAACTTAGATAAAGGTTTCAGGTTATTTTCTAATTCGCGAGCTAGAGGATCATCCCATGTGTGTAATTCTTGTGCTAACTTCAATAACCAAGCCCAGCCATAAGTACGCTCCCATGATTGATTGTATTTGCCGTTAAAATATTCGACTTCTTTAGCAATATTATCTTTAGAAATGTGATTTTTGAGCAATGTGCGTAATTTTACGGCAGACTCAATATTGGGGTGGTTTTTCAATAATGAAATCATGGACCAATGTCCGTGGACTGCCGAATGCCAATCAAAACAGCCGTAGAATGCTGGGTGCATTTCTTTGGGCGTTTTCAAGTCTTTCTCACTGCCCAAGGTTTGCCCCAATTTATAAGGGTATTGGGTTTCAACACAATGAATCGGCAATTGAGCTAACCGTTGAGCTTGAGAAATACCTAATCTTGGCGTTTTAGGTTGTTTGATTGATTTGGTTAAGCCGTAGGTGGATACAAAGAGCAAAACAAGAGCTAAAAAGAAGTTTTTTTTCATAATTCCAAGTGTGTTATAATTATTACTAGTTTAACTTAAAATTAACAGCAATGAAGTTATAATCTCAACCAATCAAACAAAAAAAGGGAAATCTCATGAAAAACCTGCTCAATTTTATCTTCTTATCATCCGTGCTTTTACTGCCACAAAGCCATGCCATAACTTTTCAAAGCACTACGCTAAATGATGTCTCTGAACCAAATTATATAAAACTTATTTACCCTTCAAATGGCCTTGGGGTGAACTTTGAAACCATAAGTGCTGATTTTAATGGCGATGGTTTTGAGGATATCTTATCTTTAGGAGGACAAACAAGTAATTTTGGTACTGGTGGTATTACTGTTACAATACCATTAACGATGATGCTTTACGATGATGGCGAATACAAAGACCACGATATAGGAGTCAATTTTACCAGCGCTGTGGTTAATGTGGTTGATGTGGATAAAGACGGTGATCTTGATGTTGTCACCTTGTCAGGTTATATTCTTATTAATGATGGAGTCGCAAATTTTTCAGTAGAACGGTATAACAACCAGTGGTCTGCTGGCAATAATGTTTTTACATTCGATTGGGATAATGATGGTGATTTGGACATTGTCACGCAGAAAAGAATTTTCCTCAATGATGGAGCATTGAATTTTACTCAAGATTTTGCCACACTAAATTTTTTACAACAGGGGATGGTTGGTGTTTTTAATTACAGTGACATTAATCAAGATGGTCGTATAGATTTAGTTGTAGGAAATGGAACTCAATTGCAATCATGGATAAAGAATGAACAAGGCGACTTAGTATTGACCAATGAAATAAACCTTGGCAATCCTATTATTAAAATACAAGCTATGCCACCAAAGGACGGCAGTCAAAATTTCTTAGTCGTATCATCTGATGTGCAAAGCACACAAAAACTGTATCATTTGCTAAATGATGGAACAGGTGTTTTTTTGTTTGCGGAGATTAATGTTGAATTACAAGATATTGGTTCAGGTGGCATTGAATACACAAAGTTCTTTAATGTTGATTTAAACAACGATGGAAGCGATGAGTTGGTTGTTTCAGCAAATTATTTGGATTTTTTAGATTGTGATAATTCACAAAGCTTAGTGCTTATTTTAGAAAGAGGTTTAAATAATGATTGGCAAATAAAAGAAAAGCTGCATTCAGAAGCGTATAGGGATAACGGTCTATTATCAGAGTTTTCAATAGGAAGAAAGGACATACCACTCATAATTGACTTAAACGCGGATAATCTACCTGATATTATCCAACAAGGTGATAAAACCATGGTTTGGCTTAACCAATCTAGTAGTATAGATTGGTTTTCTTTCAAGCTATCTAACAAAAGCATATCCCAGTTTAACAAAGGTATTGATGTTGTTGATTATGATCATGATGGTAAAGTCGATATATTTATGGCAGCCCAGTATGAGCCTAGATGTACCAGTCCAGATTTGTTTTATACTCCTGAAAACTTTATAATTAGCAAGTTATGGATGGGTCAAGGAGGCAATGCATTCGCTCCATTCTCATCACCTTTTGGAGGAGGCAATGACTTTTTGCGGAACTATGAATACGCTATTTTTGCGGATTTAGAAGGAAACGATGAACAAAATTTAATTGTGACCACTCCAGCCAATAATAGTATCCCTCGAGCGAGTCGCTATGTTTACCCTCGTACTCATCCAGTTTTAGCTTTTGATTTACCTGAGGTCACACTCAACGCCCAAACAGCACAAATGAATGCATCGAGTAGTTCACGCCAAATTGTGATGATTGCTGATACCATCGAGGCACCCATTATTGTTAGTCAATTGGGTTCTGGTGGAATTGTTGAAGTGGCGCGGTTGAATTTTGGGGCGAGAAATGGCGAGTTTAAAATAGCCGATATGGACGGTGATGGTGACTTAGATATTGTGGCAAACACAAAGTCTCAGAGTGATTCTATTACCATTTGGTATAACGATGGGCTGATGAATTTTAGTCGCTCTGATTCTTTTGGCGTGGCAGTAAGGGCAATAGCTATTATGGATGTTAATGATGATAACAAGTTAGATATAGTTACCGCAAATGAAACACATGACATCTGGTTAAATCAGGCTCACGGGGAGTTTGATAAACTGGACTATGACGCTTCTTTTTGGCATAGACCTGTGGGGGCTGCTGATGATTTTCAAAATATTATCGCATCAAAGCTACAAGTTGTTGATATAAATAATGACGGGTTGCTGGATATTGTTGCAGGAGTAAATAGCACATATAATGTTTACTTGAATGAATCAACAAGCATAAAACCATGGTTTTACTCAGTTTATAGTATTGCTACAGGTGTGAATAGGCGGCTGACAAATGTGTTTTTCAAAGATATGAATCACGATGATAAAATGGATTTTATAAGTACGGACAATAATGCTGTAATAATTAGCACCCAAGGAAAAGAAAATTTAATTACGGGATTGTTTTACAACCCATCAAACAATGGTCACGGTTATTCAGTTGATGAAATTGGCTATGGTAATCTATACTACAGCATATTTTATAGTTACGATGATAATGGTAGCCCAGAATGGTATGCAACACTAAATCGCTATAACAAACATTATGCAGGTGAAGTTGATTTTGAGTTTATCAGTCTTTATAGCGAAAACGTACAAACCCCAATTCGTTATAAGTATGACTATGCTAACCGTAAATCCATGGTTGATGACAGGCTTGAATATAAGGGCTGGATAAATTTTCAACAGCAAGCACATGCAGACAGGCTAAATAGAGTGCATTTTAAAGTAGGGGAGGGCAGTGACTCTTGGCATCTTGAGTCAATACTTTCAGAGGATAAGCGTCCAGAAAGTGATTTATCCGGTCACTGGTGGGCTGGAGAGAATGATTCTGGCTGGGGAATCTCACTTAACTTTCAAGAGACAGAAGGTGTGCAATTGGTGGTAGCAACTCTGTACTTTTATGATGAGGAAGGACAACCTGTTTGGGTGATTGGCACACAAGAAGGTTTTGAATTGAATCAAGATATTACTATCAATATGGAGAAAGTTAATGGTTATGGGCGCTTACAAAATTTTTTGGAATTGACCCGTGTACCTGCTGGTACAATAACGATTAATTTAAACCAAGCATCACAAGATTTAAACCAAGCTGGTCTTTTGTCTATGAATATTCATTATCCTGATGATAGTTCAAATGATAACTGGGTTCGAGAGGCTATACCATTTGGTCTTTTATCTAAACCGCGAATGCCATAAAAATAGACTTCAAATTGTAAAAAAATCTTAATGACTCTTAAAAACTTCAATTCTCATGGTTTAATGCCTTGAAATAACTTAAAATAGTCAGTCCGAAAATCGTGAGTTATAAATGCTCACTACTTACTCAAAGGGGACAACGATGAGTTTAAGAGAAGACATTAAAAAAGCAGCCTTGGAATACCACCATGATTTTCCGCCAGGGAAAATCAAAATGGTGGCAACCAAGGCACTAACCACTGCTAAAGATTTGGCATTAGCCTATTCACCAGGGGTGGCAGCACCTTGTGAAGAAATTCAAAAAGACCCATCAACAGCTTCATTGTATACCGCTCGTGGAAATATGGTGGCGGTCATCACCAATGGCACAGCGGTCTTAGGACTCGGTGATATTGGACCATTGGCAGCCAAACCAGTGATGGAAGGCAAAGCGGTCTTGTTTAAGAAATTTGCAGGGGTTGATGTTTTTGATATTGAAATAGATGAAAAAGATCCCGACAAACTTATTGATATAATCGCGTCGTTAGAACCAACATTTGGTGGAATAAACTTAGAGGACATAAAATCACCCGAGTGTTTTTATGTAGAAGAAAAACTCGAAAATCGATTAAAAATTCCCGTTTTCCATGACGATCAACACGGCACAGCGATTATTACTGGTGCAGCCGTTATTAATGCCTTGAAAATAATTGAAAAAGACATAACAACAGCTAAGCTTGTTACCTCTGGAGCTGGAGCGGCAGGTATGGCGTGTTTAGACTTGTTGGTTGATTTGGGTGTTAAAAAAGAAAATATCATTGTTTCAGACTCCAAAGGGGTCTTGTATGAAGAGCGCCAAGATATTGCCAGCAGTCCTTCGCAGCGTAGACGCTCCTATGCTAAAGGCGTTAAACAACAAACTCTCAGTGAAGCATTAGTGGGTGCAGATATTTTTCTTGGAGTATCAGCTGGAGGAATTTTAAAACCAGAAATGATTCTGCCGATGGCAAAAGACCCAATTATTTTGGCTTTAGCTAACCCTATTCCTGAAATCATGCCGGATATAGCACTCAAAGCTCGTCCTGATGCCATCTTAGCTACGGGTCGATCGGATTTCCCAAACCAAGTTAATAATGTTTTGTGTTTTCCTTATATTTTTAGAGGCACACTTGATGTCCGTGCTCCTGTAATTAACGATGCAATGAAAAAAGCCTGTGTTTATGCTTTAGCAGAATTAGCACAAAAAGAATCCTCTGATGTAGGGGCTCAAGCTTTTGAAGGCGAGGCCAAAGGGTTTGGACGTGAATACCTTATCCCACAACCTTTTGACCCTCGTATTTTATTGTACGTCGCACCAGCGGTTGCCCAAGCAGCGATGGATTCAGGCGTTGCCACTCGCCCAATTGAAAACATGCAAGAATACAAAGATATTTTGAGTTATTTTGTGTTCAAGAGTGGTTTGATGATGAAACCTATTTTTGATAAAGCCAAGAGTAACCCCAAAACGGTGGTTTTTGCAGAGGGCGAAGACGAACGGGTTTTAAGAGCTGTACGCACCGTAATTGATGATAAGTTAGCGACACCTATTTTAATCGGTAGACCTCGAGTGGTTAAAGCCAGAATTGAAAAAATTGGCATTGATTTAAAAATTGGTCGAGATTTTGAACTGGTTAATCCGCAAAAAGATTCGCGTTTTAAAGAATATTGGATGTTGTACCATAAAATTATGCAACGCAAAGGCGTCACACCAGAAATTGCTAAAGCGGTTGTAAGGACACGTTCCTCTTTGATTGCTGCACTTATGGTTAAACGCGGTGAAGCCGATGCCATGTTGGCAGGACTAACTGGAAGATTTACGACGGTTTTGAATTATGTTCAAGAAGTTTTAGGTTGTCAAAAAGGGGTTCATAGTGCCGCCACTTTGAGCGGTATAGCTACCGAATATGGTAACTTTTTCTTTTGTGATACATACGTCAACCCGAACCCAACAGCAGAGCAAATTGCTGATTCTGCCATACTAGCGGCAGAAAAACTAAGGGATTTTGGCAAGATTCCTCGCATAGCCTTATTGTCGTATTCCAGTTTTGGTTCACGTGAAGGCGAGTCCCCTGATAAAATGCGAGAGGCGTTGCGTATTTTACAAGAAAAAGCACCAGAATTAGAAGTCGAAGGAGAGATGGAAGCAGATATTGCATTGTTGCCTGAACTTCGAGAAGAAATGTTCCCCAATTCACGACTCAAGGGTCGGGCAAATTTATTTATGATGCCAAACCTTGACTCTGCCAATATGGCAATAAATTTATTAAGAAATTTTACCAAAGGCGTGACCGTTGGTCCAATTTTATTAGGCTCCAAACAAGCCGCCCATGTATTAATTCCTACTGC
>JALSIL010000153.1 GCA_026990095.1 Lysobacterales bacterium | reverse complement strand
ACCACCTTGTAATTCTGCTGCCACTTTTGTAAGGGCGGCTGTCAATGTAGTTTTACCGTGATCAACGTGACCAATTGTTCCCACATTTACATGCGGCTTGTTGCGTTCAAATTTTTCTTTAGACATTGCTGTACTCCACTATGTTTAAATGTTTCGTTTTAATGCATCTACCTTTAAAACCTTAAATAATTATTTTTTGATTGAGCAAGAGCTTAACCTATTACATGGTGCCCATAACTGGAGTCGAACCAGTGACCTCTTCCCTACCAAGAAAGTGCTCTACCGACTGAGCTATATGGGCGCACCTAATAGCTTTGGAGCGGGTGAAGGGAATCGAACCCTCGTAGTCAGATTGGAAATCTGAAGTTCTACCATTAAACTACACCCGCACAGGCACTTTTTACACAAAACAAAACAGGCCACCTAATGACAACCTGTTATTTCGAATATGGTGGAGGGAGGAGGATTCGAACCTCCGAAGTTAGAAACAGCAGATTTACAGTCTGCCCTCGTTGGCCGCTTGAGTATCCCTCCGGCTCAAATAAAGCAAGGCATTTTCACGGAAAGTCCAACCCATGTCAACCTATATTTTATTTTTTTGCATTTAATCTATGAAAACCTAAGCCAAATCATTTTATTACCAAAAAATTTAAACTATAAATTAAGTGCTATCCATTAATGGACGCCAAAATTCACGCTGGCATGTTCGATATTCAACGCGTTTATTCTCATACAAATAATCGCAAAACTCAAACAAACGTGCAAACATTAAAGCCGAACCAACCAACCTTTCAATGACAACATCATCTTGACTGGATAAATACACTAACATCTTCTTTTTCATAACAGAATCAATGCTTTCCCAAGTTGAAAAAAGAAGCTGAGAAACATTCAACACCACCTTCCTTTCAAACGGGGCGAGCATTATAGCTTTATTTACCGAAGGAGTGAAATCATTTTGTTCAATTTTTTTAATTTGTGCCAATCCAGAATAATAATAGGGCCAAGAAGGTCTTATTTTTAGCAAACTGAAGTAAGCATCACTTAATTTTTCACTATTCTTCAAAGACTCTGATTTTGAAATAGACAAGAATGCCCTAATATACAATTCAATTTGGTTTGGGTTGACACTAACAAACGAGGGTAATTTTAACTTGCGACTTTCTGGAGGTAATTTTTTCACGCTGTCAGAGCCCAGTCGATAATCGACCCTACTTGCCTCATAGCTCAAACTGGATTGAAACATAAGAACAAATAAAACCAAAAACAACAGCAAAATCAAATAGACAAATAACTGAGCAACTCTATTATTCATTGAGAAGTTACCATTCAAGCCCGTTTAGTGCTTTTTTTTTGATCCTCATGGTAGCCATAGTGACCATAATAACTTCCTTCATACTTATAATATCGCCCATATTTCGCCTTACTGGTTCTCAACCTGTTCATAGCAACGCCAATTATTTTTGCTGATGAACGCCTCAATCGAGTGATTGCACTTTCCACCAATTGCGATGGAGTGGAATCATTTTTCAATACAAATAACACACCATCGACTTTTTGAGATAAAACCAAAGCGTCACTAACCGCCATAACTGGTGCACAGTCAATAACAACAAACTTGTATTTACTTTTAAGTTTAGTTAGCAGAACATCAAACTTTTCTGAAGACAGTAATTCCAGAGGATTGGGGGGAATCATTCCAGATGCCAGAGTATGTAATTTACCAGAACTCTTTTCCACGGTTATGCATTCAGCAAAACTCGCTTCTCCTGACAACAAGGTCGTTAATCCCGATTGTTTTGTCATACCCATATTTCTTTTTACCATTGGCCGCCTTAAGTCCGCTTCAACCAATATGGTTTCGCCCAAATGAGATAACGAATGTGCCAAGTTCATTGCCACTGTTGTCTTGCCTTCACTAGGGACTGTTGAAGTCACTAATATTGATTTGTTTTCAACATCTGGCAACGACAATAACACACCAGTCCTCAAGGTTCGAATAGACTCAGAGAAAGCCGATTTTGTTTGCTCAACAAATTGCATCGCTGGAGACGATCCGCTATCTTTATCATCAATATCTGGCAGCATACCGATAACAGGTAAATTAATTTTACTTTCCACCTCTCTGGAGGTTTTAAAAGTATTGTCAAAATGCTCCATTAAAAACGACACCGCAATACCCAACAACAAACCAACAACGATACCAATAACAATCATAATTTTTTTATTAGGCTTATAAGGGCTAGTTGGCACCCTCGCCTTATTGATTACTCGGGCATTGATTGTTTGAACGGTTGAGGCTTTAACCGCATCTGTTTCTTTAGATTGTTTTAAAAAAGCATCGTATATTTGCTTATTGTAATTGTAATCGCGTTTTAAAGAAATATACTCAAATGCTTGTTCATTATTTGAAGTAATTTCTCCCTTAATTGACTTAACGCCACTCTCTTCATGTATTATTTCTTGTGATATCGATTCATATTCTGCAACAACCAAATCAGCAGCGACACGCAAAACCCCATCATACTCTAATTGAGTTAAACGCCGTAATTCAACAGCCTTTTTCATCTTTGGGTGCTTAGGCCCATAAACCAACGCCAAGGCAGACACTTCAGATTGCACATCAGTCAACTCATTTTTTAATCGCACCACCTCTGATTTGTCCAACAGCGTGGGAATTCTGGCCAACTGTTTAGTGTCATTACCAATACTTTTAATCCTTCTATAAACCGCTTCTAAACTTAATTTTTTTCTTTTTAATTCAGCAATTCTTGTGCTTAGTTGAGTCAACTCCTGAACGGCTAACTCGTCACCACCTTCAGGCATAAACATCTGATACTTTCTTTGGTATTGCTTTAATTTTTGCTCAGACTCTTGCACTTTCTTTTTTAATTCTGGCAATTGCTTGGATATGTTTTCACCTGTGCGTTGCTTGGCATTAATATCAACCTCAATCACTTCTTCGATATAAGACTCTGCCAATGCATTGGCCTTTAGCGTTGCCAAATACGGATCATAATCGTCAAAAGCTATGTAAAAAACACCACTGCCCTTTGCTTGAGAAACCGACATGGTTGATTGAACATTTTCAATGGCGAGATTAAATAATTCATCCGATGATTTATTAGCGTAGTTTTCTTCTACAAATCCTGGCAATAATTTCTCGTACCACCGAAGCTCTTTTGGTTTTGGAATAAACTTATCAACACCTATACGCTGAACAACCTTTTGGGCAACAGGTGTAGACTTAAGCACATGAATTTGATTAGGGTAAAATTCCCAGTTCATTCCCATCATGCCAAATAATTGATCCAAAGAACCCATTCGACTCGGTCGCTCAATCATTAAACTTGTCGAAGCTTGGTAGACAGGCTTTGCCTTAATCGCCAAATAGAACGAAAACAAAGAGGTGATTAAAACAAATGTCAGTATAATTAACCAATGACTCTTAATTAACCCAATGAAATCCTTAATATCAAATGCATTGGATTCGTTGGCTGCATTTTCTGGTTGCGTATTCATTTAAAAGAAACTTTCTTTGATTAATATGACATCACCAGAAAGAACGTTGGCATCCATGTCAACTTTTATCTCTTTTGAAGTTCCAGAATTTGCATGTGTGAGGTATATCTTTTTCTTGCTTGCTCTTTCAGTTAAGCCACCTGCCTTCGCTATTGCCCTTCTGACCGTCATGCCTATTTCATAAGGGTAAGAACCAGGAGACCGAACCTCTCCCTGAATGTAATAAGGCTTATATTGTTTAATGACCACAGTCACTTGTGGATTGACAAAATAACCATCTTTGAGCATTGAAACTATCTTTTGTTTAATTGAATCAACCGTTTCTTCTATGACTTGCAACTTACCAATAAACGGATATTCAATAAATCCTGCTGAGTCAACCGTTAAATCAAGTGCCAGTTCGGGTTCTCCATAAACCTCAACATGCAAAACGTCGCCTGTACCAATCGAATAAGAATATGCAAGACTTGTAAAAATCAACATAAGCAGAGTCAATAAAACAGAACGCATAACAGTCATTTTATTTTGAGAGCTCTAAC
>JALSIL010000152.1 GCA_026990095.1 Lysobacterales bacterium | reverse complement strand
TGGTTAAAAAATACAACCCAGATATTTCCGAACAAGATTGTGAAAGCCGAGATGCACTTGCTGTACATTGTAAACGCTTAGGCATTCATATTGAAGATAACTGGGGGCAGGGCAAGTTATTGACAGAGTTGTTTGATGAAACGGCAGAGCATAACTTAATTCAACCCACTTTTATCATTGAATACCCAACGGAAATCTCTCCGCTTTCACGCCGCAATGATGAAAATCCTAATTACACCGATAGGTTTGAGCTATTTATTGCGGGTAACGAAATTGCCAATGGGTTTTCTGAGCTCAATGATCCAGAAGATCAAGAACAACGTTTTAAAGACCAAGTGGCAAACATGGAAGCAGGCGATGATGAAGCCATGCACTTTGATGCCGATTATATTCGGGCATTAGAATACGGAATGCCACCAACAGCAGGTGAAGGCATTGGCATTGATAGATTAGTAATGCTGTTCACAGATTCGGCATCCATACGTGACGTATTATTGTTCCCTTATATGCGCCCCGAAGCTTAAATTTTAGTTTATTGCGAGTAAAATCCTGAATATTGAATATTATTTGGGGTTTTACTCCTAAATTTGTTAGGAAATAGCATAAAATTGATGATAATAATGTGGATTTCGTAGAATAGAGAACGCAATGACAGTTGACAGTAAAATTAGGTATGCAAGAAAACCCATAACTTCCTCTTGTTTGTTAGTAAAACAAGGACAGTCGATTATTATGGAAGTCAAAAATATTTCAGCCTCAGGAATTCTATTAAGTTATGATGAGCACACGGAAATTCGATTGCAAGAAGGAGATTTTTGTGTTTTGGAAATAATTCTAAACAATGATTTTAATTTGCATGTAGATGCAGAAGTGACTCGAATGTTGGATGATTCCGTCGGTATGCGTTTTATTAAAATTCCCGAAGAGAAGCAAATTCCTCTATGGGAACTCCTTGGCGAGCACGTCGATAAGATTGAAAAATAACTCTTTTGGCTTTTCCTGAAATAATTTCCTTTATTTTAGCTTCCGTGGTTTTGGCATTTACGCCAGGACCGGATAATATCTTTGTGGTTGTTACCAGCCTTTCGCAAGGTTTTCGAACTGCGGTTAAATTTATAGCTGGTCTTTGTACTGGTATTATTCTTCACACTTTCTTAATAGTGGTTGGTATTTCTACGCTTGTAAGTCGCTCGCAGTATGGGCTATTAGTTCTTAAAATTTTCGCCGTGGCGTACCTGCTGTACTTATCTTATAAAACCTATATTCATCGACATGATGGCATAGATTTAAAGCAAGACAAGCCTGCTGAAAACTATTACCTTCGTGGCTTTATAATGAATGTCAGCAACCCAAAGGTGTTGATGTTTTTTCTTGCTTTTTTCCCGCAGTTTGCCAACCTTAACCAAGCGGGATACCAAGGGCGTTTATTGATTTTAGGAATGCTATTTATCGTGGTGACCTTGGTCGTTTTTTCATTTATAGCGTGGTTGGCAGCCCAAGGTGCTCAAAAATTATTAGCCCAGGCACGTTATAGCCTAATAATCAATTGGTTGGCTATTTTTGTCTTTGTTGCGGTTAGTATCTTATTAATAGTGACATAAACACTTAATTTTATTGATTCTTGCTTCAAAACCGTTATAATCCGCGCTCGATTCTTTAAATGAATCGAATCCTTGCTGCACCACGTATTTATAAGTGGGTGGCTTTTTAAATCCATAAGGAGACATAAATGAGACATTACGAAATCGTATTTCTGATTCATCCTGATCAGAGCGAGCAAGTACCTGCCATGGTTGAAAGATACCGTGCAATGGTTGAAGCAGATGGTGGCACTGTACACCGTTCAGAAGACTGGGGTCGCAGACAATTGGCATACCCAATTCAAAGACTTCACAAAGCCCATTACTATTTACTTAACATTGAATGCACAACAAAGCCATTAGAAGAAATTTTAGAAGCTTTTAGATTTAATGATGCGGTATTACGTCACATGGTGATTAAATTAAAATCTGCGGTAACCGAAGAGTCACCACTTATCAAGAAGGACGATAAGGACAATAAAAAACATGCCGATAAGAAACCAGCAGCTAAAGAAGCTAAAGGTTCAGGAGAAGAAGAATAATGCAACAGCGTAGAAGAAGAACAAACAACCGTAAACGTTTCTGCAAATTTACAGCAGATGGCGTAACCCATATTGATTATAAAGATTTGGATACATTGAAACAAAATGTTGGTGAGACTGGAAAAATTATTCCGAGTCGTATCACAGGCACAAAGGCAAAATACCAAAGACAACTCACCACAGCCGTAAAACGCGCTCGATACATTGCGTTATTACCTTACTGTGACCAACATTATTAAGGAGTAGTACAAAATGCAAGTTATATTATTACAAAAAGTACAAAACCTTGGTGATTTAGGTGAAATTGTTAACGTCAAACCTGGTTTTGCACGTAACTATCTTATTCCTCAAGGCAAAGCATCAATGGCAACAGAGGCGAATCAAAAAATATTTGAAGAGCGTAAAGCTGAATTGATTGCAAAAGAAAAAGATTCATTATCTGCAGCTAATGCACGTGCAGAATCAATTGAAGGACTTGAAATTACCATTTCTTCTAACGCATCACCTGAAGGAAAATTGTATGGTTCAATTGGACCACGCGAGATTGCTGATAAGTTAACAGCCAATGGTTTCCCTGTTGATAAGAGTGAAGTGGTTATGTCAGAAGGCGTTATCCGTGAAGTGGGTGAAGCGATTATTGAGCTTTCATTCCATTCAGATGTTAATGCTAAATTTACTCTTTTAGTCGAAGGTGAAGAAGTATAATTGACTTTTCATTGTTGAAAATCAATAATAAAAACCCAGTTATCGCTGGGTTTTTTTATACCCAAAATAAAGCCAATGACACCATTTTCAGAAAAAGCCATAGAAATAATTCAATCCATTCCCGCAGGAAAAGTCGCTACCTATGGGCAAATTGCACTGCTTGCTGGCAATCACCGCAATGCTCGTCGAGTCTCTCGCCTTATTCACACCTGCAGCAAAAAATACAAGCTTCCATGGCATCGAATAGTTAATATCCAAGGCAAAATATCCCTTAAAGATGAAAAGTTTGAAATTCAATACGAATTACTCAAAGCCGAAGGAGTCGAGTTTGGTATTGGTAATGCCATAGATTTGAAAAAATACGGATTTTGTAAAAACCCAAACTAAAAAATAAACATGCCATCTCCATAACTAAAGAAACGGTATCTTTCTTCAACAGCGTGTCTATAGGCATTTAAAGTGTTTTCACACCCACACATGGCTGATACCAGCATGATAAGGGTGGATTCGGGTAGGTGGAAGTTAGTTAATAGCTGATCCACCACCTTAAATTGGTAGCCTGGAAAGATAAATATATTGGTATCGCCCGTATAGGCTTTGATTTCACCAGATTGACTGGCTGTTTCTAAACAACGCACGGCGGTTGTGCCAACGGCAATGACTTTATTGCCTGCTGCTTTGGTCTGTTTAACAAGTTGTGCGACTTCATCGCTGAGGTGTAACCATTCTTTGTGCATGATATGGTCGTTTATGCAGTCGGTTTTTACGGGTTGAAATGTGCCAGCACCAACGTGCAAGGTGACGTAAGCGGTATTGATGCCTTTGTCTTCAATCTGTTGCAATAAATCTTCATCAAAATGCAAACCTGCAGTTGGAGCGGCCACTGCACCTTTTTCCTTGGCGTAAACTGTTTGGTATCTGGATTTGTCTTCAAGTTCATCTTTGCGTTGGATATAAGGAGGCAGAGGCATATGCCCGAATTCGTCCATTAATTCAGTTAATGATGCATCATTTTGTGTTTCAATTAAGAAAAACATGCCTTTTTTGGCGGTTGGAACAATGGTTTGTTCATTAAAATATATTGGCGTTCCCAGTTTAATGGCTTTGCTGGATTTAAACATCGCAATAGCAGAATTATCATTAAGCAAGCGTTCAATAAAAACCTCAACCTTGCCACCTGTAACTTTCTTGCCATACAAGCGAGCAGGGATGACTTTGGTGTTGTTAAAAACCAATAAATCC
>JALSIL010000151.1 GCA_026990095.1 Lysobacterales bacterium | reverse complement strand
AACATCAACCGTCATGGACTCCAGTGCCATACCACAAATTGGGCAAGAACCTGGTTTATCTTTAATGATTTCAGGATGCATCGGACAGGTGTATTTTGTTTCAGTAGTTGCCAAAGGAATATCTTTGGGTTCTAATGCCATGCCACATTTAGGGCACGAACCTTGACCCACTTGTTCGATTTCTGGGTGCATCGGGCAGGTGTAAATGGCATCAACTGCTGTGAGTTCTTCGGTTATAGTCGTAGACTTAGGGCTGCTATCGCAATGACCACAACAATCGCTTTTCGGCTTTTCTAAAAAGGCTTGAGGGCTTGCGGTAAATTTACTGAAACATTTCTCACTGCAAAAATAGTATTCAACACCATCAAATTGACTGCTGTATTGTGCTTGCCTATCGACATTCATGCCGCAAACTGGATCTTTCATTGTGTTATTCTCCTATTTCTAATGGTCATGTTTTTTATCTGTTTTTGGTTTATAATCACGCGATGAAGAATGGGTATGTACCACTTTCCATTGGTCCTTGATTTTGCGAAACAAAAATGTCTGATAACCTGATTTGTCAAAAGTGCGTTCTGAATTTCTCACTTTACCTTTGACTCTTGTCGTGGCTACAGCCCATGCAAAATCACCTTCAAAATTGACTTCAATATCTGAAAAATCGAGCTTTAAGTATTCTAGAGCGTCTTTTTCTGGCTCAACATGGTGAGTAACCAAGCTATCAAGTCCAGCATTTTGCCCGCCAGATTCAATGTATCTGGCACCTTTGAAATCTAAAAAGTTTTCGCGGAATGGTTTGCCATCGCCATTTTCCCAGCCGTATTTAATGTCATCAACAATTTTCAAAATCGCCTCTTTGTCATGGTTTTTGTTACCATGTGCATTGACTGTTGTTGAGAACATCACTACTACAGTTGTTAAGATTAATAATTTTACGTGTTTCATTTTTTTCTCCTGTTGTTTAGTTATCTACGCAAACTCTGAAATCCAGCGCTTAATTGAAACTGGATTCCCGTTTTCACGGGAATGACAAAAGAGACACAAATGTCATCCTCGCGAATGCGGGGATCCAGTCTAATTTGATACTGAGTTAATGTTTTCACTCGTATAACTTATTTTATTATTTACTTTTAATTAATTTTAATTTTTTCTTCACCGCTTGTGCTCGCCACAAAAAGAATACTGATGGCACAACCAGTAATGTCAAGATAACCGCACTAACCATGCCACCAACCATAGGGGCAGCAATTCGGCTCATGACCTCTGAGCCTGTGCCTGTGCCGTATAAAATCGGCAATAGACCGACAATAATGGCAGCGGCGGTCATCATTACTGGGCGTACCCGCATACCAGCACCTTGGGTGACTGCGTAACGTAAATCATCTAATTTGATGGTTTTATTTTTGAAATCTTTTTGCATTTTTTGGTAGGCTTGATTGAGGTAAACCAGCATAATCACGCCAATTTCTACTGCCACACCAGCAAGGGCAATAAAACCAACGCCCACGGCGACGGAAAAGTTATAACCTTGAATATACATCAACCAAATACCACCAACCATTGCCAAAGGAAGCGTTCCCATAATGATGGCGACTTCAATGAAATTACGGAAATTCATGAATAATAAAATTACAATAATAGCGAGAGTCAAAGGCACAACATAGCTCAACTTCTCTTTGGCACGTTGCATGTATTCGTATTGTCCTGACCATGTAATCGAATAACCAGTGGGTAATTTCAGTTGCTCTTGAACGATTTTTTGCGCATCCACCACATACGTACCGACATCCACACCATCAATATCAATAAATGACCAACCGTTTAGGCGGGCATTTTCAGATTTTATGCCTGGTGGTCCATCTTCAACAAAGATATTGGCGACATCGCCCAGTGATAGGGTTTGACCCATGTTGTTAACTATGGGTAGTCGGGCTATAGTTTCAGGTGAATTGCGGTAATCTTGTGGATAACGAACATTGACTGGATAACGCTCCAAACCCTCGACTGTTTGCGTGACATTCATACCACCAATAGCTGATGCTACCACTTGTTGAATATCGGCAATACTCATGCCATAGCGTGCCGCTTTTTCTCGTTGAATATCAACTTTGATATAGCGACCACCTGCGACACGTTCGGAATAAACAGAAGCGGTTCCAGGCACATCTTTGAGAATTTCCTCCAGTCTTTTGCCAATTTTTTCGATTTCTGTTAGTTCAGGGCCTGCAATTTTTATCCCAACTGGGGTTTTGATGCCTGTTGCCAACATATCAATACGGGTTTTGATTGGTTCGACCCATGCGTTGGTAACACCTGGTAGTTTAACCAAACCATCGAGTTCTTTTTTCAAGCCCTCCTTGGTTAAACCTGCTCGCCATTCACTTTTTGGTTTGAGTTGAATAAATGATTCAATCATGGTTAATGGAGCCGGATCGGTGGCTGTTTCTGCCCGCCCGACTTTACCAAATACGGTGAGGACTTCTGGAACTGATTTAATCAGTTTATCGGTTTGTTGTAAGAGTTCACGGGCTTTACCGATAGAAATGCCTGGATAAGTGGTCGGCATGTACATTAAATCGCCTTCATCCAATGGCGGAATAAATTCACCCCCGATTTTATTAACCGGATATATGCCCACAATTAACACCAATAATGTTGCTAAAAGTGTCATTTTAGGAAAACGTAATACTATTTTTAACACCGGCATATAAATGGCAACCAGAATACGATTAATTGGGTTTTTGTGCTCGGGTAATATTTTTCCTCGAATAAAATAACCCATGAGTACAGGCACTAAGGTGATGGCTAAAAAGGCTGAGGCTGCCATGGCATAAGTTTTGGTAAATGCCAGCGGTGCAAACATGCGTCCTTCTTGGGCTTCGAGGGTGAAAACGGGGATAAAACTGACGGTGATAATCAACAAACTAAAAAATAAAGCTGGACCCACTTCAGCGGCAGAATCCGACACAATTTTCCAGCGATTTTCTTTGGTGATGGGTGTGGCTTCCATGTGTTTGTGCATGTTTTCAATCAGCACAATTGCCCCATCAATCATCGCACCAATGGCAATCGCAATCCCTCCCAGTGACATAATATTGGCATTTAAACCTTGGAAATACATAATCATAAAAGCAGTTAAAATACCAACAGGCAAACTGAATATTGCCACAAGCGAAGAACGAATATGGAACAAAAACACCATACAAACCAATGCCACTACAGCAAATTCTTCTAGCAATTTAATCCAAAGATTATTGACCGCTTTTTCTATTAAACCACTGCGGTCATAAACAGTAACCACTTCTACGCCCTCAGGCAGACCTTTTTTTAGTTGTTCGAGTTTTTCTTTGACACCATCAATGACTTTTTGGGCATTTTCACCAAAACGCATCACGATGATACCGCCAACTGTCTCACCTTCGCCATTGAGTTCGGCAATGCCTCGACGCATTTGCGGACCCGTGCCAATATCGGCGACATCTTTGAGTAATAATGGCACGCCATTGACATTTGTACCAAGGGGAATATTGCCTATATCGGTGGTGTTTTTGAGGTAACCTGTGGTACGCACCATGTATTCGGCTTCTGCCATTTCTATCACCGACGCCCCAATTTCTTGGTTGCCTTTTTTGATTGCCATACCAATATGGGACAAAGGAATATTGTAGGCACGCAGTTTTTCAGGATCGACTTGCACTTGGTATTGCTTAACCATACCACCAACAGCAGTGACTTCTGAAACACCTGGCACTGTTTGCAGTTCATACTTCAAAAACCAGTCTTGTAAACTGCGTAATTGCGACAGGTCGTTTTTGCCTGTTTTATCAATCAATGCATAAATATAAACCCAACCCACACCTGTGGCATCAGGTCCTAATTGCGGTCTGGCAGCAGGTGGCAAAGTTGGAGCCACTTGGGAAAGATACTCTAAAACACGCGAACGTGCCCAGTACAGGTCGGTTTTTTCGTCAAAAATCACATAAACGTAAGAATCACCAAAAAACGAATAACCCCGAACCGTGACCGCACCAGGCACCGATAACATGGCTGTGGTCATTGGGTAGGTGACTTGATCTT
>JALSIL010000150.1 GCA_026990095.1 Lysobacterales bacterium | reverse complement strand
GTGGGTCATCTGTGCCATCAAAAAATCGGTACATGTTTTGGGTGGCAATGGTTATTTCGCTAGTTGTTGGTGTGCGAATTGTTTCAATCGGTTTTGGGGTTAAGGTTAATTGTTTAGGCCACAATTCAAAATCATTAAACTGATAAGCCAAAACTCCAGTGGCAGAAAACGTTGCACCTCCATTTATTTCGAAAGAAGGCATGTCAAGCAACGCATCCACATCCAGCTCAAATAATTCAGGGCTTTCATCAAAAATATCAGGGTTGTAAGTCGCAGTTGGAAAGGGAGGAAGTGTAGAGTCACCCGTTTTGCTGAATTCAATTCCGGGTTCTCTCATGGTGCGGAAACTGGTGGCAGAAACATTCACCTCGGCATTTATATCGGAGCCAAAAGCTTGGGAACCTGAGTTAACCGTGCCATTGGCGATATGCACTAACATGCCTTCATAACATTCAAATTCAATAGCGCAAGAAGGATTGTTTGGGTCACCAGAGGGTGTATTGACATCAAATTCAATAGGAGTTGGCAATGGATTGCCATTGGAGGTCACAACTACGGATGAAACGAATGACATTTCAGTAAAGTTAAAAAATTCAACAATTTTTCCGCGCACATCCACGCTATCTCCTTCGGCTACAACGGCATTGGAAAAAACAAACAAGCCATTTGATGTATCCACGCTGGCATCGGCAGCGCTATTGGGCGTCTGCATAAAAAACCCTGATGAAGTCAAAGCCGTCACGATATTGCCTTGGGTGCGAATAAATTTATCAGCTATGGGTGAGGCGCTACCGCTACCCTGAATATCATAAATGGGCATTATGGGTTCAATGACAGAAAAGGTAAATTGATAATCACCTCCAGCGATACCATCTTCATCACCATCAAAAAAGTCCTGGTTGCCATCTAAATCGGTAATTTGATTGCCAACTAATGTGACGGTACAAATATCGCCTTGAGCAAAAGGGTTTGTCGGTGTGATGGTGAGAGTTGAATTGTTGTTAAGAGGCAAACCACTAAAGACCACATTAGCAGGGCAATCAAGGCTAATGGCCGAGGCTGTTAAATCAACGTTTTCCGTAAATGTTACGGTGATGCTGGCACCTACAGGCACTAAAAAGTCTTGGTCAGCAGGTGTCGATGATAAAAAACGCGGCAAAGGGTCACTTGCTATGGCAAAACTAAAGGAAAAATCATCACCACCAACACCATCGTTATTGCCATCGAGTTGGTTATTATTGCCTTCGGTGTCGATTATTTGCGTTGCATCTAAGTTAATAATGCAAGTAGAAGAGTCTGGCCAGTTGGAATTTGGGGTTAATGCCACCTGCAATAAATCGGCACTGATTGAATAATTTAGACTCTGCAATACACCACCACAAGTCACAGAAAATGCAGCACTTACCGTGTTAATGGCCTCTGAAAAATCAATTATAACAGCAGTGGTTGATTCCACTGCATTCGATGTATCTTGTGGAAAAGTAGAAAGCACATGAGCAGGAATATCTGCAAAGGTTTGATTGTTATTGAGTAAACCACGGGTATGGGTTGCAGGGGCTTGCCAAGTGAAATAACTGGCAATATTGCCCGTGCCTGACAATTGTAACGATTCACCAACCGCTCCTGGTTCTGCCACGCCAATATCGGTGCTAGTCATACCGGTTGCTGGCCCATTATTGGCAGTGATAACGCCTTCGTAACTGAGAAATTCGACAACCACACCATTATTGACCAACGCCATGCCGTCGGGATTACCATTTTGGATGCTGGATAAAATCCGAGAATAAATGGTAAAACCCCCAGAGGATGTGCCCACAACAAAATCATCTAAAGTACGCGGGTTGCTCTGAGAAATAACACTGCCATTAGAGCCATTGTAAAAAACAACTTCAATATCGGCTAAATTGCCTGCAAAAGAATCTTCTAGCACCACTTCAATAAATTCATCGACATCGCCACCAAAGTTGTCATAATGGATTTCATTTATCCACATTTGTTGGGCATAGCCATTAAGACTGAGGAATACAAAAGGCAAGACTTTAATTAATTGTTTCATATCGGAGAAGTAAGGTTTTTATTATCCAAATGATTTTACCTTATTTTAATGACAAATTGCTTACAATTGGCGGACAAATTGATTTGTTGGTGTTTATTTTTTGACAAGTTGCCTAATTTTGATATTAAAGCCAGCAAATATAAGCGTCATAATTGGACTTAGCCAATTAAAAATAGCAAAAGCAAAATATTCGCCCACACCAACACCTAAAGTTGTTGATTGGTAAGCACCGCAAGTGTTCCACGGCACTAAAACGGAGGTTGCTGTGCCAGAATCTTCCAACGTTCGACTTAAATTTTCAGGGGCTAAGTCACGATCAGAAAATGCTTTTTCATACATTTTACCAGGAATAACAATGGCAAGGTATTGATCTGATGCAATGATGTTTAATCCCATACAACTCAAAACTGTACTGGAAAACAGACCAAAAATTGATTTAGCCATTTTTAGCAAGGAGCAAGTAATTTTAGCCAAAGCACCAATGCCATCCATAATGCCACCGAAAATCATGGCGGAAATAATTAATAAAATTGTCCACAACATGCCCATCATTCCCTTGGCAGTAAATAACTCGTTTAGTAAATCTAAATCAGTTTTAATCGATGTTTCGGTAAGCACTGCTCGAGAAATTGTGGCACTATTAGAGTTTCCCAGCGAGGAAAGTAAATCACTTTGAAAGATAAAAGCAAAAACAGCAGCCAATATAACCCCAACAAGTAGGGCAATAATTGGGTTGGTTTTGAAAACAATTAAGCCAACAACTACGACGGGAACAACAAATAACAAAGGTGTAATATTAAACACCTTATCAATACCTACTAATAAATAACTAATATCAGCCTGTCCAGAGGTATCAAGATTTAAACTCAAGATGACAAATATAATCAAGGTAATGGCAATGGTTGGTACCGTTGTAATTGTCATGTAGCGAATATGAGTAAAAAGGTCAGTACCAGCCATGGCAGGTGCTAAATTGGTTGTATCACTAAGTGGCGACATTTTGTCACCAAAATAGGCACCCGAGATGACTGCTCCTGCCACCATTCCTGTGGGGATGCCAAGAGCTGTACCAATGCCGATTAATGCAATTCCAACGGTTGCAGTTGTTGTCCACGAGCTGCCTGTTGCTAGGGAAATGACAATAGAAATTACAACCGAAGCTGGCAAAAATATTTCAGGACTTAAAACTTGAAGGCCA
This sequence comes from Lysobacterales bacterium, assembly GCA_026990095.1. GTDB lineage: Bacteria > Pseudomonadota > Gammaproteobacteria > Xanthomonadales > Marinicellaceae > NORP309. The sequence goes on along the minus strand of JALSIL010000150.1, from coordinate 825 downwards.
TAATAAACCATGGCAGGAATAATTCCACTAAACAGCCAAGTGCCCGATAAGGCACCGACTAAAGTCAAAATAATGATGGGAGTTAAGACTTTTTTTAAATTTTCAAGGATTTCATTGCTCATGGTTTTGACTGTAACGTTGTTCATGAGTCCAACGATGAACGCAATGCTAGCAGCTATTAATAATATAAATTGATTGGTATAAGCCCCTAATATTTCTTGAGATTCAACAAAAAAGATATTGTAAGCCAACATAGACATCAGAGCGACAACAGGAATGAGAGCTTCAAGTAAATTTAACTCGGTATTAGCAATAATTTTTTGGTCGTTGATTTGGATTTCGGAAAGGTTTTTATTGTCGGACATAAGGCTTTTTTGCTATTTTTAGATACCACACCATCTTAAAATTATAAATCCATTAAGTCAATAGACTTTAAGCCCATAGTCGTTAAGTCTTGGGTGTATTGCTAGGAGCTTGTCCGAGAATAGATAATCTATTACAGAAAAGTTGGACTTGTGTTATTTTCTGCTTTATCTCGGCAAAAATACTCCTGGAGAGTATTTTCATGTTAAGCCACATGGATGTGGGCAAGTATCACGGATGATACGCGTAAATAGCGGGGCTATTCTTCTCAAAAAACCGAAAAACAACCCTAAACCCAACTTTCCTTCACTACGACCCCTATTCTCGGACAAGCTCCTAGGAGCTTGTCCCAGAACAGAAACCGTAGCGAGAAAGAACTGGTTTGAGGCAGGTTTTTAACTGATTTAAGGAGAATAGCACCGCTATTTGACGAAAATCAGCTAAAAAGATGCCCAAATCCAG
>JALSIL010000149.1 GCA_026990095.1 Lysobacterales bacterium | reverse complement strand
TGGCATTATCAAACACGCCATTGCCGTTATAATCCACCCAACAAGCTAAAGTGGCATCAGCACCTGTGGTATTAAGGGTTGTGACGGTAACTTGTGGGCTCGCTTGGAATGCCGTTAAGGTTGGTGGTGTCAAACTGTCTTCGTCGTCATTGGCTGTGACACATGTTCCGCTTGTTCCCGCATTAGCAACGCCATTGTCATCGCCATCGGCTGTGGCATTTTGTTGCCCATCGATTTCATCATCAACACAAGCACCCATAAATAAGTTACTATCTAATATATGGTTGGGACCATTATCAATAGTAAGTGTTGAATAATCAGCAGCTCCATTTCCCGCACCTGCATCGGGTGCATCGCCCCAATCTCTAACAGGATTAATTGTCACGGGATAATCTTCCACTTCGCCACTGTTTGCAGAACCCGTTGCATCGGCAACTTCGGCGGCATTACTGGCAATACGGCACCGCATAAAGGTGGTTCCGCCTGTATCAGCATAAGCACTTGCTGGAACATTGGGTAAAGTAACTATCGCCAAAGTATCGCCATTGGCAACGATAATACTGGCTCGTTCGCTGGCATTATCAAACACGCCATTGCCGTTATAATCCACCCAACAAGCTAAAGTGGCATCAGCACCTGTGGTATTAAGGGTTGTGACGGTAACTTGTGGGCTCGCTTGGAATGCCGTTAAGGTTGGTGGCGTCAAACTGTCTTCGTCGTCATTGGCTGTAGCGCACACTCCAAAGGTAATGGTATTTTGTGCACCCATATCATCACCGTTGGCTGTAGCAGTTTGTTGTGCTGCAACCTCATCATCTGTACAATTACCTAAAAATAAATCTGCCGCAATTAAATGATGTGGTCCGTTATCACTTGAAAGGGTTGAGTAATTACCCGCTGCATTTCCAATAGAGGAATCAGGTGCATCTCCCCAATCTTCTGGAGGAGCAATGCCAAATCCAAAATCTAACGAGTGGTTATTTTCTCCTGAATCTCCTGTGACAAATGAAATCAACACGGAGTTAACACCCTGACTCGCATCGGAATCACGGTTGTCATCATTGCCATCTCCGATGCCTGAATTTGCGTTGGAAGTGGTGGATGTAACCAGACCACAAGCTGCCGAAATTGGATTGCTGTTTGGTACTGTTGTATCAATACTAATTGTGCAATTTTGATTGTTTGGAATTAAGCTCCCACCATTAGCAGCTGACCAAATGGCATTGGTGAATAAATAGTTTCCATTTGCATCCGTTGTGGTTGTTGCTGATTGAGCACCGCAAGTCATGACTACCGCGACTCCTGCACCGACACTTGCTTCACTTGCTTCCTGAATGCCATTGTTATCGGCATCACACCACAATCTGTTACCAACTTCTATAGGAGCAGGATCACACAACAATTCCACATCACCCAAACCATGTCCTTTAGCAAAACCCACTTGGGAAAAGGGTTGGACAAATAAATGAAAACCGCGTGTTTTACTGCCTGGGTTGGCTCCTGAGTTGTTAAACCAAGCAGGACCGCCTGCCCTAAAATAATTTTGATCACTACCTGCACCATTCCAATCAACTGGATCCATGGCATTTAATACCATTTGTCCACTACCAGCTAAAATTGCAACCGCACCATTTGATGTTTCTCCGTGACCTTGTATAGGACTGTTTTTACTAAATCTATCGTTATAAAACTCACCTCCTCCTGGTCCACTTGTGGTATGAATACTGCCTGCACCTGTCACTCCATCACAAACTCCCATGTTTTCAATGGTATAAACTCCCGCAATTAAACAAGCTCTTAGTACATCCCCACCTGCTACTATCTCATTATAAATAGAGTTTAAACCAACTTGGAAATTCCTGTGCCCTGTTTGATGCCCATACCTGTCTGACAATGCGATAATCATATCCCCATCAATATCAAACTCGATATCCGTCAACATAGGTTCAGAATGCACATGAGGCAATAAGGTTGGACCACTATTAGGAACGACAACATCAGTCCATGGAAAGAAAAATGTTGAACCATGAGTTGGATTTGGCGTTGAGTCTTCTTGATATAGACCAGACCTATCGTAAGACAAAGGAAAAGCGAGCTCTTGCGTAAAGGTAACGCCATCAAAACTATAAATTGTTGCTGATAGGTTCGCCCTATTAGCCATAATATCAGCTACAACCATAGATGAGTCACTGGCATCACAAACGCCTCCAACAAAAACCTTATCGTGATACACCTTTAATCCAAAAGGTCGCCATTGCCCATTGGTGCATCCTGGATCCGTTATGGGAAATACAGCAACATCGGTTGCTGGATTGGGAGGCGTAGCAGGGTTGCTATCTGCATCTATAATTATTTCATATAAACTCTTATCATTTAAATTAACAACATACAATTTTGTTTCATCCTCTGAAATATCTATGTCTCCAAGTCCAACTTTACCCACTAAAGCATAAGCTGCATCATCATGACTAGGGCTGGTTGCTCCACCTGTTATTCCACGAGTCGCATTGTCACCAATGGTACCGACTAAATGCCCTTGAGCGACTTGGTTTAAATTATAAAAGTGCGATGTCGTGCTGGTAGCTGTGTCTGTTATCCAAATATTTCCCAGTTCCTCCCCTTGACCCGATATTAATCCGACATGACGTTTTAAAAAAGCAGCAGAATATATCTTTTTGGATTTTTTTGCATAGGCTTGTCCCCATGTAGACCCCACTTCATTGTTGGTTGCTAAAGTCGAAATCCCTCCCAGACCAATTCCTGAACTCGAATAAGAAAAATTAACAATGGTTCTTGTATTTGTTGTTGTGTTGCCATTGACATGCACTGTAGATACCATATCAGGATTGAGTTGACAATAATTACTGGGATAGTGCAAAGCAAAGTTAGCAATAGCACCATCGGCAACAAATTGCACAGATGAGTTATTTGCCTCAGGGCTTTCCTCATACCAAGGCATATTTGCCCAAGAAAATTCAACGCGATAATTTCCAGCGGCAGTTGTTAATGTGTAGTTGCCAAGTGCATCTGACATTTGGGTATCAACAAGCAACCCCGCACTATCAAATGCTTTTATTGTAACGCCTTCAACATCAGGTTCATTGGCGTCTTTTATACCATAATTCGCAATGACTCCGCCATTGACAGGCAAATCTTCCCAAACATTACCCGTAATGTTAGCTAGGGCATTGGTACTTAAAATTTGAAATAAAACCAAGAGAAAAAAATTGGAGATATACTTCTTAGAAGATAAAATAACATCAACTCTGATATTAAAATCGAATTCTTTGTGACGAACTTTTGTTAGCATTTGAAACCTCTTTTTTAGTGGGGAAATTCAAGATTCCAACCATTGGCTAACTTACCTTTTTTTAGACTATAGTGGAATCTCAAGTGAGAATGTATCATTTAAATAGAAATCATGCAAATTTAACATTGTGTAAATTGTAAAATATTGTTAACTTTTATTGTGGGATAGCATCTCAAATTTACACTCGGGTCTCATTAAATTATACACTTCATTTTAAAATTCAGGTAAAATAGCAAAAGATAACTGGAGTTTACCTATGCACAAAAAAATAATCTTAGTGTTTTTGATACTAACAAGCCTGTCCGTCCTTTCTGCCGAAATCAACACGCCACCTAAAGGAGTCTCATTGCATCAACTGGACAACGGTATTGGTGTTTTATTGATTGAGAATCATGGCTTGCCAATGATTGGCATTAACACTGTTGTCAAAGTTGGTTCGGCTTACGAAACATTTGCCACCAGTGGCATGAGTCACATGCTGGAGCATTTGTTATTTAATGGCAGCAGTCAATGGACGCAAAAAGAATTGTACGACTTGACGGACAAAATCGGTGGTTACAACAACGCCAATACGGGTGAATATTACACTAATTTTATGATGGTAACGCCTTTTGAACACATCAAGCAGGGGATGGAAATCCAAGCAGCAATGTTGTTTGACTCAACCCTACCAATAGATAAGTTTGATAAGGAAAAAGGCATCGTGCTAGAAGAAATTGCCAAAACTTTAGCCAACCCTCGTGATAAAGCCGCACGCATGCTTCGCCAACAA
>JALSIL010000148.1 GCA_026990095.1 Lysobacterales bacterium | reverse complement strand
TATTTCAGAAAAACAAAAACAGTAGAATGTGTGCAAGTAATTATTAAAGTGCAAACACATGAAAAAAATATTCTTCTATTAATAAGTTATAGTCACCATTACATCAAAGACAGACTTATAGATTTATTGTACTTTAACCTTTAACAGGACTATCGAAAAGACCTGACAAAGATGACTTTTTAATTATTAAGCATTAACAGCAAGGGGCTAAACCATGAAACATTTTTATACATTTATTATATTACTGACGCTAACTTTGCAAACACAACTGGCAACGGCTCAAGCTTTGCACTGGCTTTCACAACCAGAAGTTGATGTTGGCTTAATTGCTGACAATAATTCTGATGATGCGAAAATTTCCACTAATGGGCGTTATTTTACTTTTACTAGTAAGGCATCAAATTTGACTGCAAATGATAACAATCGAGTGGAGGATGTATTTATTCGTGATAAGCAAACGGGTATCACCACCCTTGTTTCCATAACAAATACAAATATACAAGCAACCACCAAGCATCACATAAAAACAATATCAGCCCCTACTTCTGATGGGCGTTATGTAGCTTTCAATAGTAATGATATCGCGTTTGAACACGCTGATGGTAATTATTACGTATATGTTAAAGACTTGCTAACAGGTGATTTGACAAATGTGAGTAATTACAATGGCAACTCATACTTCGAGGTTGTGTCGAGTGATTTATATTTATCCAATGACGGCAGGTATTTAACATTTTCTACCAGGAGCCCAATTGATCCATTACAAACAAGTAATTCATTTAATCAAATATTTCGAAAAGACCTTATTACCAATACATTTGAGCTTATTAGTCTTTCTCATGATGGGCTTGCCGTCAGTAATAAAGGTTCAGAATTGGTTGGGATGTCTGATTCTGGACGCTATATACTTAACTCAAGTTCATCTACCAATCTAACTACAGATACGATAAACAACAGTTTCAATAATTTATTTTTGCATGATCGGCAACTGGGTGTAACAACCTTGGTTAATATTACTCCAACGGGAAGCAGTTCATCTGATAACGACGTTAGTATAACAAAAAGTGAAGCCGCAGTAAGCAATAGCGGAGGCGTTGTTTTTATTACTGGTCAGTCTGATTTGGTCAATAATGACAATAATAACAGAAACGATGTTTTTTATTATGAGAATGGCAATATTATTCGTATAAATCTGGATGCTAGTGGCAATGAATTATTAGGTTCTACTACCATTTCTGTGACAATTAGTGGGGACGGTAGTCGTATTGCCTTTACCGAAGGCTCTAACAACCTTTTCCCAACATCCACAAGTGATGATAATCAATTATATGCCTATGAAACAAGTAGTGGAACACTTGCCTTGATTTCGAAAAACACCAATGGAGATAAAGTCAATGGCCACAGTTACAAACCTAAATTCTCTACTGGTGGTAATCGTTTTCTATTTACATCTGTTGCTAGTGATTTAACTAACGAGCCTGCAACTGGCTTTACCACCAACGTGTTTTATTATAATTTCAATACAGCTGTCATGAAAAATGAATCTGTAGCATTTGCAACCCCTAACACTATTATTTCCTATGCTTCCAACCCAGTAATTAGTAGTGATCAAATGTCGGTAATTTATGTATCGAGGTCTCCGAACTTGGTTAATCAACCGATAAATATTACCTCTTTTGATTTGTTTTTATTAGACAGAAATACCAATACCCACAGCAGAGTTGCGACAAATGTTTCAACAGGTGGGGGCGACATTTCCCCCTCTGGAAATCTTATTTCTTTCACAACAAGCTACCTTCCTCCTGATGGCATCACCAATTTGGGAGCTTCATATATTTTCGTATATGACAGGGTCAATGATAGCTATACTCAAATAGAAAAGGGAGCTACAAGCAAAGTTAATGATAATGGTGTCGTTGTTTTTACCACTTCTGAAGACTTTGATGCAAATGATAGCAATGGGTTAACGGATCTTTATGCCTATAACCCTACCAGTCAAAATATAACACTAATAAGCAAACAGTTGGATGGTTTTGCATCAAGTTTTGCATCAACAGTAGATGATTTTAGCCTGGGAGGTATCAGTGGCGATATTTGGGTGGCTTTTTCATCTTCTAGTGATTCAATAGTAGTCAATGATGTCAATGGTGAGCGTGATATTTTTTTAAAGAATATAATGAACAATAACCCAATAACAAGAATTACAAAAACCTTATTGGGAGCAGAAGCCAACGGTGCATCTTATGATCCAGCAATCTCAGAAAATGGGAATTGGATTGCCTTTACAACCTTCGCAAACAATTTAACCAATGATGATTATAGTACAGCAGATTCTGAACAAATCGTAGTTTTTGATAGAATCAACCATGCTTATACTCTGGCATCAATAAATGATTTTAGTATGCCTGTTACCAGTTTAAATACTAATGGAGTTTCTCAACCCAGTATTTCTAATACAGGCAGGTATATCTCTTATATCTATCAAGACAGAGATGCAAATAATGTTGAAAATAAGAGTAATGACGGATTTCAAAAATTAAGCAACCCAGATTTTTCAGGAGACACTGACGCACTTTGGGATGTCATATTATTTGACACCTACACTCAAACGCCAAAGTTAATATCCAAACATATAGAGGGAACCCAATCGAATGATGAAGCTTTCGAACATCAAGTGGTAGAGGATTTGAATAGTGTGCAACCAAAGGTAGGGGTGATATTTCTAGCAGAGGATGGAGATTTAACAAGTTTATCAAGTCATCCAGGACACAAAGAGGTTTATTTATACCAGCAAAACATCTTATTATCCGATTTGATATTTGCCAATGGTTTTGAATAAGAATATTTTAACGAATTAGGTTAGATACAGATGAGCTCAAAACCAACAAAATCTACTTTAATTAAAGAAATCATAGGGTTTGGATTTATGACCTTGTTGTTTTTGAGCTTCACGTTTCACCATTATATTGGCGAACTTTCCCAAAATTTTGATAAAGAACAGTACTATCAAGGCACGGCTCTTATCCTTGACTCTCGCGTTGATTTTGTCACTAAAAAAACATCACCCCCAGTTAAGGGCAGTCGAACCACTGACTACTATTATGTCTATGCACACTTTCAATACGAGTCAATGGGTAAAACCTACCAATCACATCGAATCAGCAATTTAGGAAACCATCTCAGTAGCGATAGGAAAAGTGCCTACAAAGCCATAAATACCTATTTGAAAGCAGACAAATATATTGAAATTAATATCAATAAAACAGCTCCTGAATACTCTTATCTCTTTCGCGGTAAGCTACCGCAAAGCAGTAATAGAAAAGAAATAGTAACGTTTTTCTTAGCTATGCTCGGTTTCTTTGCGTTAGTTAAAAGCATCAGACAATTGAGAGGTGCTTCACATAAATCAACATTGCTAAGTAAAACCCCCTCCTTGTGAGGCTTGGGTAAAAATAACTTTATTTGGGTCTTCTAAATAAATATATTTTTAGAAATTTATCAACTGGTTTCTCTGTTGTTTTTTGGCTAAATTCACATACTTGACATGTTTAGCCATAATTGATTCTAGTTGGCCTAATTGCTTTTGATCTTCTTTTAGATTTTGTTTAAATATTGTCAAATGACCTTTGATAGATTGTTTGATTTTTTTTGTTCATTCCAATTGTTCACTTGTAATGCAATCAAAATTCCAATCACTACAAGCACAATTTCACCAAATGCATAAATTAGGTATTTGGTAAATTTATTTTCTCTTAACATTTGTTGTCTGATTTTTCTAAATATTTTTATCATAGAAGTTGGTTGGTTTCGTATGCTGAATTATATCGCATTAGGTTGTATGGCTTATGAAGTTTATTTGGCACATTTTACTTTAACTGTCGATGCAACCAAATCCTGGCCATTGCCCATTCTCGGCGAATGGTTCTGGTGGATATGTTCAGCACTTGCGCCATTTCTTGGCTTTTTAAACCACCAAAGAAACGCAAAGTGACAATTTCGGCTTGAGTGGCATCGAGTTGTTCGAGCTTGATGAGCGCCTCTTCGAGTTCATCCAATTTTATGTTCTGAACATTTTCGGCTGTGGAGTCTTCAT
>JALSIL010000147.1 GCA_026990095.1 Lysobacterales bacterium | reverse complement strand
ACGCCTGCCAAATACGAAGAAGACAATGCGGCTCATATTGTTGAACAAGTGGTCAGACCCACTGGTTTGCTTGATCCTGAAATTGAAGTTCGTCCTGTGGCTACGCAAGTGGATGATTTGCTATCAGTAATCAATAAACGGGTAAAAATACAAGAACGTGTTTTGGTCACCACTTTAACCAAACGCATGGAGTTTATTTTAAAATAACAACAGGTTATCTCAACATTGTTACGGTTACACTTTGTCACAAATGGCTAGCCAGTATATTTCATAGGAATGCAGAATTTTAGGATAATTTAGTGAGTCCATTTGTTCGATTCACCGAGAAACCTAGTTATTCTTACAGTATATTCCAGGCATCCAGTCTTACACACTTTGTGCCAGCTGCGCTGTTCAAATCATTCCAGACGATTTAGTGCAGGTGAATCGAGCAAAATGGCCGCAAAATTCTTCTAAAAACTTACATAGCGAATGTGGTTACAAAGTGTACATTTTCAATATATCGATATTTTCATTTAATATCAATATGATACGATAAAAATATAGCGTTCCTATGAAATATGCGGGCTAGCCCGAATATTTCATAGGAGAATGGAGTTTAAAGGGAAAATAGCGAAATAGGTTGCATAAATATCACTATATACCTAGTTATTCATAGGTTTTAGTGATATTTGTGCAAGATATGAAGCTAGTTTTTCTTTAAAGCCATTTGTACAAAGTGTAACCGTAACACTGTTGAGATAAGGTGTTGTTATTTAAAGGTAAATGCCTTATTTTTAGCTTATCCTATGAAATATGCGGACTAGGTTCTAGCAGTGAATTGTTCGCAGTCCACACGGTGATACTAGCCCTGCATTTTCGGCAAATAAACCATTAATAGTCATCAATAATGCCATTATTAAATATATTTTATTTAATTTTTTCATTTTAACCCAAATTCCGATATAGGAACCACAATGCTAGCACAAGTCTTTAATGTACCTAAGAAATCACCAATCGGTGGTTAGGTATTTTTTGGATTTGCTAGACTTGCTAAAGAGTTGTGCCATAATCGTGTTTTCTATATCGAGATTTGGGACTTATTTATTGTCACTGTAATCGTATTCACAAACATAAGTGATATCCCCCCTCGAATCAAACTCACAATAATCATACCTAAATGCTTTAAAGGTATAACCATTTTCACTTTCTCCAAATAATTTATCATGACTAATGCCGCCAATTGACATTTTATATGCTCTACCCACAGTCCCATATATACAAATAGGCCCTTGCAGAGTATTATTTTCATCTAAGAATGTCTCGCAAGAAACGCTACCATTTATCAGGCCTAATTCTGGTACTGGTTGCAACTCATTTGCGAGAAAGATAACACGGCCTGTCCCATCCTCTTTTTCTTCATAAACGGCTTTATATAAATGTATCATAATAGGCTGATGAAAACCAGAAACAAAGTACTGATTAGGAGGATGAACTTCTGTGTTGACTCTAAATGCAAAAACCCAAAAACCTTCTAATTCAGGAATTGTTAAGGATGTTTTCTCAGGAAAGAAAGCTTTATAGTTTAGACCATAAGGCAAAGGTACAATGTTTTGCATTAAACCTCCGTCAACACTAAAGCTAGCATGGCTCATATGATTGAAGTTGATATGTATCTGGCGTTCTGGCTCAAGTACAGTAGGTGCTTGATAGTCAGCATTTAGGCTGTTGCCATCTTTAAATTCTAGTAAATCCGCATCTAACTCCCACATCACTCCTGTTTTGGATGAAGGTTGAAGTTGCCCAACAAAGGTAAACCAAACAGGCTTACCTTCATCGTCATAACCATTATAAATGCCAAAGACCGTGCGATTTTTTATCTCAATATTCAGTCCACTTCCTGATTGTTCAGGGTTGTACCAAAAACCAGTATAAGGATTGACCCTAAGTGTTAATTGATCACAATTTTCACATGGTGGTAACTCAGGCCCAATTTGAGCGAACAACTGTGAGCTGGTTAACAAAATAAAGAAAATATAGTGTTGTAATTTATTATTTAACATTTTTAATACTCCAAATAATTTGTAGATTATAAACAGCTATTAATAGAACTAGCCGTAACTTGATTGCTGTAATTTCCACAGCCAGCTGCATTACAAGCCTTTACTCGTAAGTACCATGTGCTTGATCCAACATTAATAAAGGAACTTGTATTTACGCCATTGTAAATAAGGCTGATATTTTGAAAGGAAAGATTTGTTGATTTATAGAGCTTGTACTCTGTAGCAGTGCTTACGGCATTCCAGCTAAGGTTATTTAGACCATAGCATAAATCACTAAGAACTGATAATATAGGAGCCGCTGGTCTAGGCAATGGGTCTCCTGTCCAATTGGATATACCTGCCATTCTGGCATTTAGCCATGATTTCATATCTCTGTTATTGGTTGCACCTATAGTGATGTTATTATGTTGTAAATTCGGGTTGCTAAATTTGGCAATTCTTTCGCATAAATATGGTGAAGTAGGTCCATTAAAAGCACATTCCCCACCATAAGCTCCCATAATCGTTTGAAAGTCATTATTGGAGCTAGTGTAATTAAATCCGCGGGCATATAAGGGAGAATTTGGTGTAATGTCGCGAATGTCAATTGCTTCTTTGCCACCTAAAACATGTCCAATTTCATGAACTGCTGTTAGATCGCCTGATGATGTAGCGTAATTATCTGCTACCACTGCAAATGGACTGCCACCAGGAGGAGAACTTGGATTATTGGAAAAGCCGTACAGCTGAGCATATCCACCAACTCTACAATAATGTGATGGATTTGAACTGGTATTTCCTTTGATGAAAGTTACGGCTATATCTGCCCCATAAACTTGTAACTTTTGGTCAATATCATCGAAAACTCCCCGTCTAAATCTCATTTCATGTAATACGTTAGGAATGCACTTTCCTGGGAAAGTAGTGTTAAGGGATATCCCAGCAACAATATCTGTAATTGATATTCTATTATTCGAGTTTACTTGGCTATTTGCAAGAATAGTATTCATCTCTGCAACAGTATTTAAAATTGTTGAGTAAGGTGAAGAAACATCTGATGCCACATAAAATAGTGCTTTTACCAAGCCATTACTATTTGTACTCTTTGTCATACTTTGCTTGGATTGGATGACTTTTTCAAAAGCAGCACTTTCAACTACATCATTGGCAGGATTTCTTGGAATCATTGATTTATTTGTTTTTGCGACAATGTGTCTACTAAAGTCATCAGTAGGTGCTATATTGTAAACATGTTTACCAATATTTATAGTTCCAACTAAGCCTTCTTCGGCTGATACAGATAAAACAAAGCGAGAGTTTTTTTGCTCAAACACCGTTCCTGTATAGGTAACTATATCAATTTTATTAATTAAATTTAGGGCTGTTTTAACCTCTAATATAACAGCTTTGCTAAATCCTGGTAATTGCAAAGCAATTTTCTGCCCTGTCATCTGAGTGTTTTTTATATTTAAGTACTTACCTTTACTTCCTTTAATAATATTTAAAGCATCAAGATTTACTTCAATGTAGTTTGCTGCAACTAATGCCTGTCCAAAACCAAACGTAGCTTGTTTTCGGTGCTTTTCTGACATTTGTTGTGTGCTTAATTTTACCAATTCAGGTTGTTTGTCTAAAGCCTGATACTTTTGTGCTTGAGAAATTGAGCCAAAGATTAGGCAAGTAAGTATGTATGTATGTATGTATGTATGTATGTAATTTTTTCATGTAAAGTTCCTCTGTCAATTAAATAGTTATTGTTTTGCTATAAATTTTCAAAACAACATTTCTTACTTTACAAATAACATTTTTTTTATATTCTTTCTACGAGCGACAAATAGCATCAAAATATTAAATTCAGGTTATTATGTATATGTGAGATACTTTTATCTTAGCACAAAATCTGTTAAAATTTAGTTAAGAACAAAGATAACTATTCAGAGAATTAAGTCTTGAGTTTTGAACACTTGTTATTGAACAATAGCTGCAAAGCAATACTTGATGAGATGCCTTGTTCTTTACATGAGCTTATATTAACCCTGCGGCATAATACCTACAAAGGCTGCAGGGTGTTTTGTAAGT